>LKNB01000063.1 GCA_001564055.1 Rhodothermaceae bacterium Tc-Br11_B2g6_7 | reverse complement strand
GTTCTCCGACTCCTCCGTTCTCCGACTCCTCCGTTCTCCGACTCCTCCGTTCTCCGACTCCTCCGTTCTCCGACTCCTCCGTTCTCCGACTCCGAATAAACCTGGACGCCAAACCACTCCCACACCCCCACACGCCCATGCCCCCACACGCCCACACGCAAAAACCCGTCAAAGCAACTGCAACGCCGCCAACTCCTGATACACCCCGTCCTGCTGCACGAGCGCGTCATGAGGGCCTTGCTCCACGATTCGGCCATCCTTGACCACCAGGATGCGGTCCACGTCGCGGACGGTGGAGAGGCGATGGGCAATGATGAACGTGGTGCGGTCCTGCATGAGGCGGTCGAGGGCCTCCTGCACGAGGGCTTCGGAGGAGGCATCGAGGGCTGACGTGGCCTCATCCAGGAGGAGGATGCGGGCGTCCCGCAGGATGGCACGGGCGATGGAGATGCGCTGCCGCTGCCCCGCGCTTAGCTTCACCCCACGCTCGCCCACCTGCGCATCGTACCCATCGGGCAACGCGGCGATAAACTCGTGCGCATTGGCCGCCCGAGCGGCTGCTTCCACCTCGTCGTCGGTAGCCTCAAGGCGGCCGTAGCGGATGTTCTCCCGTACCGACGTGGCAAAGAGGTGCACCTCCTGCGGCACGATGGCCATGTGCTGCCGCAGCGCCTGCGGGTCCACGTCCCGCACGTCGACGCCGTCAAGGGTTAGGGCCCCGGCAGTGACGTCGTAGAAGCGCGGGATCAGGTTGAGGAGCGTGGTCTTGCCAGCCCCGCTTGGCCCCACCAGCGCCACCGTCTCCCCCGCATCCACGCTCAACGTAATACCGTGCAGCACCGGCAGGCCGTCCGCGTAGGCAAAATCTACGTCCTCAAACTGCACCCGCCCCTCCACTTGAGAGAGCGGCACCGGATTGGCCGGCTCAGGGACGTCCGGGGCAGCATCCAGGAGCTCAAACAGCCGCTCCGTAGCACCGGCAGCGCTGTTGAACGTAGCGTAGAGGCGCGACATACCGCCCACGCTCCGTGCGATGTTGAAGGCGTAAAACACGAACGCCACGAGGTCGCCCGTCGTCAGCCGCCCGGCCAGCACCTCCCGGCCGCCATACCAGAAGATGGCCGTCAGCGCGCCCATGAAGAGGAGTCCGATGACCGAGCCAAACAGCTTGGCGATGAGCACCTTGTAGCGGGCCGTCTCAAAGAGCGCCTCCACCGCATTATGGTAGCGCTGCGTCTCGTACGGCGCCCGCCCGAAGGCCTTCACCACGCGGATAGCCCCGATGGCCTCCTCCGCGATAGCCGTCGTATCTGCCAGCTGATCCTGCACGCGCCGCGCCAGTTGCCGGATCTTCCGCCCAAACACCCGGGCGGCCAGCGTGGCTACCGGCACCACCACAAAAATGACGAGGCTGAGGCGCCAGTTCAGCAGCACCATGAGCGCCACCGAGCCCAGCAAGGTGAGCGTCTGCGTCAGCGAATCGACCAGGGCGGAGGTGACGGCCTCGCGGATCTTGCCCACGTCGTTGGTGAGGCGCGAGGTGAGGTCGCCCGTGCGCTGATTGGCATAGAAGCGCAGCCCCAGGCGGTGCAAATGGCGGTAGATGCGCTGCCGAAGGTCCGCCACCACCCGCTCGCCGGTCCACTCCAGCAGGTAGAAGCCGGTGAAGCTGAACACGGCCTGCAGCAGGAAAAGCACCAGCAGCGCCAGCGTGAGGCGGTTGAGCAGCGCGCCATCAGCGTCCTCAAAGACGGCATCCAGCAGTTCGCGCAGGCCCAGCGGCACCACGAGCCACACAACGGAGGAGAGCATGGCCAGCACCATCGCGGCGGCCAGCCGCCAGCGATAGGGCCAGGCAAACGCCCAGATCCGGCGGAGCGCAGCCCAGAGCTTGCGCGGCGATCGGCGGACGGAAGGTGTAGCATCGGTAGGCATAGACGGGACCTACCCACGCGCGGGGTGTCAGTTGCGGGCAGCTTGCCAGACTACAGGTCTATTACGAGGGGTGGAGACAGACACGGCGCACGGCCATGCGCCGCTACGTCTTGCTCGGTGATCTCAAACTAAAAATGCCCACGCACGCAATTCACTCTGCGCTAAACAAACGTCCAGCGGCCTCGCGTGCTATCGAGTCAGCATGGTGCCCATCGTGAAGAGATTCTTCGCTGGCGCTCAGAATGACGCATGGGGGAAGGACAGCGCCCATTCTAACAACATCGCCTACCTCGTTTCGTCGTTTCGTCGTGTCCCAATCCGAACCCCCCCACACCCCCATACGCCCACACCCATGTCTACGCCACAGGTCATCGTCTCAAATAACAGTTACACCCGCAGCAACCCTCCATCCGCCACAAGCGAGGCGCCCTGCACGTAGCTACCCATGTCGCTGGCCAGGAAGAGCGCTGCCTTCGCCATCTCGTCGGGGTGGCCAAAGCGGTCCATCGGAATCTGCTGCTTGAAACCCTCGCCCATCTCCGAGCCGACCACCGGTACATCGTCGGTCGTCATTTTAGTGTCGATAAGGCCTGGATGGAGCGCATTCACACGGACCCCCTGCGGTCCAAGCTCAGCGGCGAGCGCGTAGGTAAAGAGCCGAATCGCGCCCTTTGAGGCACAGTACGTGGTGAACCCGGCCGAGCCCTGGATGCCAGCCACGCTGGAGAGGTTGAGGATGACGCCGTCCCCTTGCTCTACCATACGCTGCGCCGCGGCCTGCGCTACGAAAAACGCCGCCTTCACGTTGATGTCCATGACGAAGTCGAAGTCCTCCGCCGTCATCGACAGAAAGTCGTGCTGCCGAAAGACACCCGCGTTATTGATGAGGATATCCACCCCGCCCAGGTCGTCGGCCGCGGCCATGACGTCAGCCACCTGCTCGGTATTGCTCACGTCACATGCGACGAACCGGGCCTCGCCACCCATTTGCTCCTGGATCACCTCGTGGACGGGCGGATCATCGCCCTCGCGCGGTGCCGCCTGCAGATCAGCGACGACGACCGCCGCTCCGTGCTCCGCAAACAACCGCGCGATGGAACGCCCGATGCCGCTTGCGCCGCCTGTGACCACTGCTACCTTTCCGCTTAAAAGAGAATCCATAGCCGCCTCCGGTGATGAGGATAGAATCGATGCCCTCAATATAGCAAATAGCCGCGACTTCTCTACCCGCCGGGTGTAGGGCGATGACCCCACCCTATGTCCGGGAAATCCCCAAGCGGGCCCAGCGACTCCCCGCAGAAGCGGCGCCGGACAGCTTATGCCGCTGGCTCTACGCCGGGCACCTCGCCAGCGATGGCATCCATGTGGTGGCGCAGCGTCTCGTAGCCCACCTTTTCCCGCGCGACCTCCCACGGAAACCACGCCACTCGCTGGATCTGCTCCCGCGCTTCAGGTTCAAACGTGCGCTCGGGGGTGCGCATGAGAAACCAGTGCGTCGTCTTGACGCGGTAGACGCCATCTTCCCGGTAGCCATGCTCCGTGTGGCCCAGTGGGCGGACGAGCGTCAGCGTGTCGATGCCAACCTCCTCGCAAACCTCCCGTCGGGCACAGGCTTCGGGGGTCTCGCCAGGATCGGCTTTGCCTTTCGGCAGGTCCCATACGCCGCGCCGGTAAATCATGAGGAGATCCGTCGTGCCATGCTCGTACCGGACGACGTACCCTCCAGCGGCAGTAACCGGCTCCGGAGGGGCATATGGGTTCACGTTGCCCAGCGCCGCCGGCGGCACCCGGGGCACCTGCACCGTGGGTTCGGCCGGCGGCACGGAAGGCGCTTCGGGGACCTGCAGGGCATTCACGACCAGCACCGCCTCCCCGGCCGCCTTGGCATCCGGCAACGTATGGTAAAGCGTGACGCCACCCTCTGCAGAGAGGCCTTCGCGGGCCAGGGTGGGGACGTCAGCTACAGCGGCAGGGTAGTACAGCAGCATGGTAGAAAAGGCAAAAGCCGGGCGGTAGAGAACAGCCGTTCCACGGGCCAACCCCTCTTTGGTTTGATTTCGCGTTAGGGGCGCAGCCAACACTCAACGGTCGTATCACCCACGTATCACCCACACATTTCGCACGCGCGGCTGCGTTTTGTTATACTGATGATGCTGAACGACCTACACCACCTACGTTACGATCCTCTTCACTTACCCCTGCTCCCCATGCTTCATCTCGACACGCAGCATGCCCAGCCGTTTCTTGCAGGCGGCGCCCTTGACGCCCTGCAACCCCGCCTGAAAGATGCCCACACCCAGGTGCTCCAGGGCACCGGCGCCGGCAGCGAATTCCTCGGCTGGCGCGACCTCCTGCTGGACCCCAACGATGCGCTGCTGGAGGACATCGAGGCGACGGCAGCCGAGATTCGGCAGAAGGCTGACGTGCTCGTGTGCATTGGCATTGGCGGCTCGTACCTGGGCGCCAAGGCCGTCATCGATGCGCTTACACCCTACCTCCAAACGCCCCCCACACCCGCTGCAGAAACAGAAACGCCATCAGCCGACCGGACACCCGAGGTGCTGTTTGCGGGACACCACATGAGCGGCGCTTACGTGCGCGAACTGCTGCAGTACCTCGAGGGCAAGTCCGTCTACCTTAACGTCATCTCCAAGAGCGGCACCACCCTGGAGCCGGCCCTCAGCTTCCGCTTTCTGCGGCAATGGCTGGAAGCCACCTTCGACGACGCCGACGACCGCATCATCATCACCACCGACCCCACATCAGGCGCGCTGAACGAGCTGCGCAAGGCACACCCGTATAAGAAGTACGAAATCCCGCGCAATGTGGGCGGGCGCTTTTCCGTTCTTACGCCGGTTGGCCTCCTCCCGATTGCTGTGGCCGGTGTCGACATCCGTTCGCTGTTTTACGGCGCAGTAGAACAGTGCAAGGCGCTCGAACCTGCCGCTGAAAACCCGGCGCTGGCGTACGCTGGCATCCGCTACCTCTTGCATGAGCAGGACTACGCGGTGGATACGCTGGCCGTCTTTGAGCCGCGCCTCAACAGCATCGGCGGCTGGTGGCAGCAGCTCTTTGGTGAGAGCGAAGGCAAGGAAGGCAAGGGCCTCTTCCCGGCCAGCGTGCAGTACTCCACCGACCTCCACTCGCTGGGGCAGTACGTGCAGGACGGGCAGCGCTTTCTGCTGGAGACGTTCCTGCTGGTTGCGGATGACGGAGGCGACCTCAGGGTGCCGGACAGCGACGAAAACCTGGACGGCCTCAACTACCTCTCCGGCAAAACCATGCAGGAGATCAACCGCAAAGCTTACGAGGGCACCCGCAAAGCCCATGTGGAAGGGGGCGTGCCCGTGATGACGGTAACGCTGGACGCTGTGGCTGCCGCTCCGCTCGGGGCAGCGCTCTATTTCTTTGAGCACGCCGTGGCCGTAAGCGGCTATCTGCTGGAGGTCAATCCCTTCAATCAGCCCGGAGTGGAAGCCTATAAGAAGGAAATGTTTTCGCTGCTCGGCAAGCCTTCCTGACGCCGATCGGTATACCACCCCAGGATGCAGCGGCCGCTTCGTTTTTCGTTACAACGGCCGCTCTCTATACAAAAACCGCCCTGTGAGGCTCCACGGGGCGGTTTTTCTGGTTATCCACAGCACGTTTACGCAGAACTATGGATGTGCAGCGCTGCACTACACTCTCTAAACCATTAACATGAAGGGGTTTACGCTAAACGATTTCATCCCTCAGTATAGTTTTCCACACTGTGCACAACCCGTGGATAACTACAGGAGAACCTCTGGACAAGTAGCACCATCGGAGGAGCGTGTGGATACCTGTGGAGAACCCCCCACCTTCTCCACAGGAAGTGCGCATCTGTCCACACTGTGGATACCTGTGCATAAGTTTTGAGGGTTTCGCCCAGGAATGGTGTGGATACCTGTGGATTCGTGGATAACTTTACCTTTATCCCGCTATACCGACTTAAATTCGATATGCAGAACCGGCTCTTTTGTGGAAAGGATGGGGATGACCCGTGGATGTTCTGCACAATAGGCAGCGGCTGATGTGTGTAACCTCACTATCCACATTTCCACAGCCTCTACTACAAGCCCTACAACTCTTTAAAAAAACTAATACATAATAAGGGAAGACGAATCGGAGACGCTTCGACAGCTTTCCCGGAGTCCTTTACCGATATACTACGGTATACCAATAAAATCAGTATACTGCGGTAGACCAGCTGGTTGGTGCCCGACCCGTAAAGCACTTCTTCAACGCCACTCCACCGATCGGACCTCAGTCCCGTCAGTCGACAGCCATACCGCTCCTACGTCTCGTGTTATCATCACCTCAGTCTCGTGTGCCTGCCACCGGTCCAACACTTCTTGGTTGGGCAACCCATAGCGCCTCCCTCCTCCCACACTGACCACAGCCAAAGCACCTTGCATGGCATCACGACTTACAGCTTCCACGAACGCTTCCGTGCTACTGGTACGTGATCCATGATGCCCTACTTTCACGATGTCGCTCTGGAGCAACGAATCGTAGCGGCTCACGAGAAAGCCTTCAGCGTCCTTTTCTGCATCACCAGCAAACAGAACCCGCACCTGTCCATACCGCAGGCGAAACACGACAGAAGCATCATTGGCCTGCGTGTGATCGAAAGGGTGATCGGGCTCCGGTGCGAGCACATCGATACGCACGGACGGATCGAGATACAACGTATCGCCTGCCGCAAGCGAAGCATGAGGAATACGCAGGCTATCCAGCACAGCCATTTTTTCCTCGAACAAGTCGGAGGGGTACGTCTGCCCGTTATGCAGCACACGGCCAACCGGTACTGACCGGAGCAGGGTAGACAGCCCTCCAAAATGATCGGCATGGGGATGGCTGATGATGACGGTGTCGATCGTGCGGATACCTGCGCGGCGGAGGTGGGGTAGCAGGGTCCGCTGGCCATGGTCTACAAACCGGTCGCGCACCCCGGCATCCACAAGCAGGGTATGCCCGCCTGGAAGACGAACGAGTGCCGCATCACCATGGCCTACATCGAAGAAGAGCAACTGGAGCTGTGGGTCACGGTCATGCTGAATAACGGGCCACCATGCCGTGAGGACAAGGCAAAAGAGGGCCGCCCCAATAAGCCGCCATCGGTTGCGCGGCCGCGGCCACTGGGCCAGCGCCAGCGTTCCCACTATCAGGGCCGCTACGCCAAGCGGAGCTGTCACAAACCGGTCGATCGCGAGAAACCCGAGCCAGGCGTCGCCCTGTGCGGTAATCCATAACAACAGGCGGGCGCACAGATCTGCCGAGGCGCCAAACGCCTGCGCGGCCACCGCGCTCACCCCACCCACGGCCAGGGCCAGCAACCCGGCCAGCAGCGTTCCGGCCGTCAGGGGGATGGCCGCCAGGTTGAGCACAATGCCGGCCCAGGAGGTATAGCCGAAATGGTACAGCAGCACTGGCAGCGTCCCCAGCACGGCTCCCACCGATACCACCACGTTGAGCAGGCTGGCCCGCACCCACGGACGCTCCAGCCACGCCGGAGGCAAGAGCTCCCGCAACCGCGGCTGCAACGTGACGATGGCCGCTACCGCCGTAAACGAAAGTTGAAATCCGACATCGAAGAGTTGCGTGGGCCGTACCAGCAGGAGCACCACCGCAGCTACGCCCAGCGTATTGAGCGTATGCGCTGAGCGCTGCAGCAGCAACCCCCCGATGAGCAACGTAGCCATCAGCACCGCCCGCACCACCGACACACTGGCGCCTGCCACCAGCATGTACAGGCCCAGGAGAGTAAGGGTGAGCACGGCGCGCCCGGCTTCTGCGCCCTGCCACGGAATCCGCAGCCGCCGCAGCACCGGGCCCAGCACCTGAAACAGCACCATCCCCACCAGCAACACATGCAGCCCGGATACCGCCAGGAGATGCATCAGGCCGGTGCGCCGAAACTGCTCGCGTGTGTCGGGATCGAGCGCGGTCCGGTCGCCCAGCACCAGCGCCGTGAGCAGGACCTGGCCGTCGTCGGTCGGCACGGCGCGGGCAATGTGGGTGCGGACGTACCGGCGGAGTTCCACGATGAGCCCATCCAGCCACGAGCGGTCTGCGCCCTGCACCACCACGGCCGCGCTATCACGGATGGTGAAGCCCGCATGCACGCCTTGCCGCTCCAGAAACGCCCCGTAATCAAAATCGGCCGGGTTGCGGCGGCGAGGCAGCGGTTCGAGCGTGCCCTGTAGCGCCACCTGGTCGCCGTGAAGCACCGCTGGCGCGCGGAGGGAATCGCCCCAGGGGGCCCAGAGGGTGGCCTGCACGCGCCCCGTGACGCCGCGGATGGGGCCGGCAGCGGGCTGCCATGCGTCCACCGCCACCGTCAGGCGCAACTGACGTGGTTGCACTACCGGGTGATCGGCTACGTGGCCGTAGAGCACCCCGGCTATAGCGGTGTCGCTTACGGCGTGGGCCACATGCGGCGCCGGTAGTGTCTGAAACGCGCTTTGCCGGGCGCCACCCGCGCAGACGACCGCCAGGGCGACGACCGTTGTGGCTGCCAGCGGAAGCCCCGATACCAGTCGGTGGCGGGCCTGGTGCAGAAGCAGAGCCACCATCACGAGCAGGCTACCGCCGCCTACGATCCATACCAGAGGACCTGTCCCGGTCGCGTGTGCCAGCACAATACCCACCGCGAGCGCCCCGGCCAGCCAACCGGCAGGGTAGGCGTTCCACTGTACCGAGGAGTCAGGGCGCATCGCGTATTCCGATTGAGCACTGGCAGAGCCATGCGTATCAGACACACTACCGGGCGATTTTGTAACGTCGGCCTACGGTGGACCCACGGAGCGCCACTCCTCATGTGCGAACAAGTGGTGAAACCGGGTGATAGGGACAAACCTTCAGCGTCCGCGAATGATTACATCCTGTCGTTTTAAACCAGGAAGCGCCCTCCTGTGGCGTACTTCCTGCCCCTTGTTGCCTGTCCTTTGACACAAGCGCCCATGAGTAGCCGTCGCGAAGCCCGAGAACGCGTATTGCAGGCCCTATACGCGCAAGAGATCGGTGGAGGGCGCATCGAGCATACGATTGAGCACCTCATCAAGCCGCACTTCCGAGAAGACCGCAAGATTCTGAACTTTGCCCGGAGCCTCTTCATCCGGACGCTCGATGTGCAGCAGGAGGCTGACGAGATCATCGACGAGCACACCCGCAACTGGGAGCTGGCGCGCATAGCCCTGCTCGACCGTCTGGTGCTCCGCATGGCCATCTGTGAGTTCTTAGAATTTGAGGATATCCCCCCAAAGGTGACCATCAACGAGTGCATCGAAGTCGCCAAGTCCTTCAGTACAGACAACAGCGGCACGTTTGTAAATGGCGTATTGGATGCGGCATTGACCGATTTGCACAAGAAAGGACGCCTTAAGAAGAGCGGGCGGGGACTGATCGGTATGCAGTCGCTCGACCAGCGCACAAACTCGTAGCGCTTCTGTTATAACCTACGTTAAGGGGATATGTCACTTTACGCTATCGGAGACATCCACGGCTGCGCCGGCTCGCTGGACGTGCTACTCGACCGCCTGGACCCATCGTCCGACGACCACCTCGTGTTTGTGGGCGACTATGTGGACCGCGGGCCGGACTCGTTTGCGGTGATTGACCGCCTGCTGCACCTGCGCGACGAGGTGCCATGCACGTTTCTCCGGGGCAATCACGAGGCGTTCATGCTGGGCTTTCTGGATTACGGCGACGCTCACTCTTGGCGGATGAACGGGGGCGTCTCTACCATTGAGAGCTACCGGCAACACGGCCACGACGAAATCCCCGACGCGCACGACACCTTCCTGCGCGAGACGGAGCTCTATTACCAAACAGAGGACTTCTTTTTTGTGCACGCCGGACTCCGTCCTACGCGGTCCATCGCCGAGAACCTGGAGCGGCACGGCGAGGATGTATTTCTCTGGGAGCGCGACCATCTGGAGGCCAGCACGCTGCCCTGGGAGAAGCCCGTGGTGTGCGGCCACACGCCGAAACCTGAGCCTGTCAATCGAGAGAAGCTCATCGCCATCGACACGGGCTGTGTGTACCATATGCATCCCAACCTGGGACGCCTCACGGCCGTGCGCCTGCCGGAGCGACAGTTTCTTTCCGTTCCGTACGCTGGCTAAGCTTAGCGCGATGGCCGCGTAGGAAGGCGCGGGTCCGCGGGTCGGCGGTGAACCGGTGGAGCTACCGCGTAACACCAGCACCTGCGAGCAACCCCCTGTATTTGATTTACTTTACGAGATTATAATGGCTGTACGCTGTGGTATTGTCGGGCTGCCCAACGTGGGCAAGTCCACCCTTTTTAACGCCCTGAGCGAAGCTGGTGCGGAGTCGGCCAACTATCCATTCTGCACGATTGACCCCAACGTGGGCGCTGTGCCTGTGCCCGACGACCGCTTGGACCGCCTTGGCGAGCTGTCAGAGTCGAAGGAGGTTACCCCAGCCTCCATTGAATTTGTAGACATTGCCGGGCTGGTTGCGGGTGCCTCCAAAGGCGAAGGGCTGGGCAACCAGTTCCTCGGCCACATCCGTGAGGTAGACGCCATCGTGCACGTAGTGCGTTGCTTCGACCACGACAACGTGGTGCACGTCTCCGGCTCGGTAGATCCGGCGCGGGATATTGAGGTGATTGACACGGAGCTACTGCTGAAGGACCTCGAAACGGTGGAGAAGCGCGTCGACCGCGTGGCCAAAGCGGCGAAGACGGGCGACAAGGAAGCGGTGGCCCAGCATCAGTTTATGCAGCGCCTGCAGGACCACTTAGGCGACGGCGAGCCGGCCCGGACGCTGGACGTCAGCGAGGCAGAGGCCGAGATGCTGCACGAGTTGTTCTTGCTAACGAGCAAGCCCGTCCTCTACGCCGCTAACGTAGGCGAGGACGAGCTGCCGGAGGGTAACGCATATGTCGATGAGGTCCGCGCTATCGCGGCCAAAGAGAACGCGGGCGTGGTGGTGGTGTCGGCCGAGCTGGAAGCACAAATCGCCGAACTGGACCCCGACGAGCGTGCGCTTTTCCTCGACGAGTTGGGCCTGGAGCGCTCGGGCCTGGAGCGCCTCATTCGCGCCGCGTACGACCTGCTGGGCCTCATCACCTTCTTCACCACCGGCCCGAAAGAGACGCGCGCCTGGACCATCGAGCAGGGGACGCGCGCACCGGCCGCCGGCGGCACCATCCACAGTGACTTCGAGCGCGGCTTTATTCGCGCCGAGACCATCCCGTTTGAGACGTTCGATGTGCTGGGCTCGGAAGCGGCTGCCCGCACCGCCGGTAAGCTCCGCGCCGAAGGCAAGGACTACGTGGTGAAGGACGGCGACGTGATCCTTTTTCGGTTCAACGTGTAGCATGAGCGGTTCTTTCTTTCCGCCCTGCCGCCCTACCCCTATGCTTCGCTCCCTGTCCGCCGCCCTGCTGCTCTGTGCCCTCTTCCTGCTCGCCTGCGACCCCCCCGAGGACCCGGCCGCGGTACTGGAGCATGAGGCTTCCATCGACCGACCGGCCGTAGACACCGCGGCCGATTCGCTGGCGATGCGCACCTACGAGGCCATCGGCGGCCCGGAGGCATGGCAGCGCCTGCCCGGGTTGCGGTTCGACTTCGCGATTGAGCGCGGCGGCGAACGCAACCTCGTGGCAAAACACCTCTGGAACCGAGAGACGGGCGACTACCGCCTGGAGCGCACTACCGAGGACGGTATGGAGGTTATCCTCTTTAACGTGGATACCCGGGAGGGCAGCGCCTTCCGCGACGGGGAGGCCCTGGGTGATGAGGCCACCGCCGATGCCCTGGAAGCCGCCTATCAGCGGTACATCAATGACACCTACTGGCTGAAGGCGCCGGCTAAGCTGTTCGATGAGGGCGTCAACCGTAGCGTGGCAGCCGACTCGGCCTCTGCCGACTACGACGTGCTCCACCTCACCTTCGGCGACGTAGGCCTCACGCCGGACGACCGCTACTGGCTTTACATCAGCACGGAAACGGATCTGGTAGAGCGCTGGGCCTTCATCCTGCAAAACAACCCGGACGCCGATCCCTCCTTCTTCACCTGGACCGACTACGTGACGCTGGCCGCGCCCGGCGGTGATATCCAGGTTGCTCAGCGGAAGGCCTCGGAGGCTGAGGGCGGGCCGGCCATCCTTACCGATAATGTGGACGTGGTGACCACCTTCAGGTCGGCTGACTTCGAAGACCCTGCTCCGCGCCTTTAACCGGGCCCTTCTCGCTCCTGGGCTGCCCGTATCGCCCGTATGGACTACCGTTTTCGCATCGCGCGGCGCTACCTGTTTAGTTCCAAACAGGTATCCATGATCTCCATTATCACGGGCATTGCCACCGTGGGGCTGGCCATTGGCGTGGCTGCGCTCATCGTGGTGCTCTCGGTGATGAACGGCTTCTTCGACTTCGTGCGCGACATGCTCGTGTCGGTCGATCCGCACGTGCGCATCGTGAGCGTCGACGAGCGCGGCCTGGACGACCCCGACGCGCTGATGGCGACCGCGCTGGACCTGCGGCATGTGGACGAGGCCGCGCCCTATGTGGAAGGCCGCGCCCTGCTCTCCGTGGGGGGTAATGACGGTGATTCGCGCGTCGTCACCGTGCGCGGCGTGGATGCCGCCACGCTGGGTGGGGTGAGCCAGATCGTAGCGCAGACGGGACGCGGGAGCTTCGACGTGGAGCGGCGCGACGGACGCTCCGGCCTGGTTATGGGCATGGACCTGGGCCAACGCCTCGGGGTGCGCCCGGCCACCGATGAGCGCCCCGGCGACACCATCGGGCTGCTGTCGGCTCAGGGCATCGAGCGCATGCTTACGCAACCCTTCAGCGTGCCCCAGGTGCGCCCGTTTGAGCTGCGCGGGCTGTATCGCCTCCAGGGCGCCTACGACGAGAGCCACCTGTTCATCGGGCTGGCGGAGGCGCAGCAGCTCTTCCGCATGGGCGCGCGCGTCACCGGCGTGGAGCTTCGCCTCGACGATATCGACCGGAGCAACCGGGTGCAGCGGGAACTGCAGGCCATACTCGATGGCGATCGCTTCGAGGTTCTCACCTGGTACGACCTGCAACGGTCGCTCTACGATGTGATGCAGCTGGAGAAGTGGGGCGCCACGCTTATCCTTTTTCTGATCGTGATCGTGGCAGCGTTCAACATCGTGGGCTCCCTCACTATGATTGTCATCGAGAAGCAACGAGATGTAGGCGTACTGCAGGCGATGGGGGCCTCGCGAAAGGACATCCGCCGCATCTTTTTGTTGGAAGGCGGGCTCATTGGCGGGACGGGCGTGGGCGCCGGGTTTGTGCTGGGGCTGACGCTGGCCTGGCTGCAGGACGCCTACGGGCTGGTGCCGCTGGCCGGCGCCGAGGCCTTCCTGATTGATGCCTACCCCATCGCCGTGCAGGCCTCCGATCTACTGCTGATTGGCGGGGGCGCCTTCCTCCTGTGCCTCCTCGCGGCCGTGTACCCAGCAGCCCGGGCCGCTGCTGTGGAGCCGGCCCAGGCCGTACAGGTCGACGGGTGATCCTGGTGGCCTTGCTGAAAGGCCGCTATCTCCACACGTTTTTCGGAAACAACCGTCCGCTGCGCTGGCTATAAGGCGTCTGCCCGTTCGGTGGAAAGCTATGTAGACCTTGACGTCACCACAGACGTCCACATGCAGTGCTTCTGCCGAATGCGACGTTTATCACAGAATTTGATTGAGGGCTGTTATGTCCCGCAAAGATGACCTTACGGGGAAAGGCCCCCGCAGCGGCAACAACGTCTCCTTCGCCAATAACAAGACGAAGCGGCGCTTCAACGTCAACCTTCACAAGAAGCGGTTCTATATCCCCTCCGAAGACCGGTGGATTACGCTGAAGGTGTCGACCAAGACGCTGAAGACCATCAACAAGAAGGGCATTGAAGCCGTCCTGAAAGAAGCCCGTAAGCAAGGCGTGAAGGTGTAAAGCCCCGCTTGCTCGCGCTCCACGACTGACTAAACCCGTAGGATTATGGCTAAAGGAAATAGAGTCCAGGTTATTCTGGAATGCACCGAAGCGCCCGGCACGTCGCGGTACCACACCACGAAGAACCGCCGCACCACGACCGAGCGCATCGAGCTGCGTAAATACAACCCTGTACTGCGCAAGCATACCGTCCACAAAGAGATTAAGTAACAATGGCTAAGGTTAGCAAAAACCAACGTACTGGCCGCATTCACGGCGACAAAGGCCGCGACATGGCCCGCCTGGTGCTGGCAGAAAAGAACAGCAAAGGCCACTACAGCTTCCGCCAGAAGATGGTGGACGTGAAGGACGTCCAGGATGAGCTGAAGGCCGCTAAAGAGCGCCGGTAGGACTGGCATCTTATGCCGTAACGATCCTCCCGCACGCGCACTGACGGTGCGGCATGGGCACCAACGTAACACTCCTGTAGGTCCCCTGCGGGGCGTAGCGCAGCCCGGTTAGCGCGTCTGCTTTGGGAGCAGAAGGTCGCCGGTTCGAATCCGGCCGCCCCGACGAAGCCCGTGGGTCTGTCCCACGCAATCCCTATTATGACGACCCCGTAGCTCAACGGCTGCGGGGTTTTTTTGTGGATCAAACAGCGGCTGACCTCAGCGCCAACCTGGGCGTTGCAGTTCCCTGCGGTGGTGGTTATGTTGCCGCCGTTTTCGTTGTATTGCCTCCTCCCCCTTGCTGTGCTATGATCGAAGACGTCGTAACCCTGGCTGATGTGCGGGCTGCTGCCCAGGCCATCAAAGGACAGGTAGATCAGACCCCGCTGATGCATTCTCGGAAGCTCTCAGAGCTATCCGGCGCGTCGGTCTTCCTGAAGCTTGAGAATCTTCAATTTACCGGCTCGTTCAAAGAGCGCGGCGCCATCAACCGGATGCGGGTGCTGACCGATGCGCAGCGCAAAAAAGGCGTCATCGCGCAGTCGGCCGGAAATCATGCGCAGGGGGTGGCGTGCCATGCGGAGCGGCTGGGCATCCCCGCCGTCATCGTGATGCCGCAGCACACCCCCAGCGTAAAGGTAGAGCGGACGCGGGCCTTTGGCGCGGAAGTGATTCTGCATGGCGACACCTTGGACGAGACCAGCCGCCTTACGCGTCAACTCGCTGAGGAGCGTGACCTCACCCTCATCCATCCGTATGATGACCCCCATATTATTGCCGGCCAAGGGACCATTGGCCTGGAGATGTTGGATGTGGCCCCCGACCTCGACACGCTGATTGTGCCTATCGGCGGCGGGGGGATGATTTCCGGAATTGCTATTGCCACCCGCGCCCTGCGGCCCGATCTGTCGATTATCGGCGTACAGACGGAGCGCTTCCCGGCCATGTACCAGGCCCTGCAGGGGGAGGAGATTAAGTGCAGCAACAGCACCATTGCAGAGGGCATCGCGGTGAAGGAGCCCGGCAAGCTGACACAGCAGATCATCAGCGAGTTAGTGGACGACATTGTGCTGGTGGATGAAGAAGACATCGAAGACGCGGTCCTGCGCCTACTGCAGCTCGAAAAGCTGGTGGCGGAAGGCGCCGGCGCAGCAGGGCTTGCAGCGTTGCTTACACATCGGAAGCGCTTTCAGGGGCAGAACGTCGGCATCGTGATCTGCGGAGGCAACATCGACCTGCTCATTCTCTCCTCCATCATCCAGCGTGGCCTGGCCCGGACGAGCCGGATGGTGCGGTTGCATGTGGAGATCCGCGACGTGCCAGGATCGCTGGGCACGGTGCTCCAGCGCATTGGCGAGGTAGGGGGTAACGTGGTGGAGGTGCAGCACCAGCGCACCTTCACCACGCTTCCCGTGCAGACGACGGAGGTCGAGATTGTCCTCACTACGCTGGGAGAGGACCACGTGGCCACGATCATGGAGACGTTGAACGCCCACGGCTACAAGGCGCGTGTGCTGGAGCGCAATGGCGTCCGGGCCGTGTAGTCGAAACCGCACAATTTCCCTAAGGTACCACCATGCTACGGTGCAAACGCCCCCATAGCTCAACCGGATAGAGCAGCGGTCTTCTAAACCGCAGGTTGCTGGTTCGATTCCAGCTGGGGGTGCAGTTTTCGGTGTGGGAGTTTGGGCGTGTTGATGCGTCGACGAAAGATCGAGTCGAGAGATGGAGGAAACGACGACGGGAAGAAACGACCCGTAGCGGCGCAGCGTGCTGCGTCGCCATATAACCGTCATGAGAGTCGATGCCTCAAAATCCCCCCGTAACGCCCCACAGCGTGCGCCGCTGATGGTATTACGGATTTCCTCGGGATATAAGGGAGCGAACGTAGAAGCTGCTTTTCATTAGGTCATGTTGACACCATCCGCAGCGGATGCTACCTTGGAAGGCCCGCGCCCACCCGCTGGAAAAGACGACGCGCCATCGCGGGGGCTCACCTACGATGCTGTCCTAAATATACATGCCCCGTCCCCGCACCATACAAATCTTCCTGCCCGACGGAAGCGCCAGTAGTGTGCGCATCGCAGAGATCACCAGCCGAACGGTGCAGGCT
>LKNB01000062.1 GCA_001564055.1 Rhodothermaceae bacterium Tc-Br11_B2g6_7 | reverse complement strand
TTGCCGCTTGCTTCTGACCACATGTTGCTCACCCTGAAAGCGTGTTTTCGTTCCCGACCGCGCATTCATCCAACGACTAAAGATCGTTGGCTTTCTGCGCTCCCAAACCTGACCGTTTCTTCGTAAACAAAAACGGCTCCCTCCCGATGCGGGAAGGAGCCGTTTTTTAATGCGAGCGATGTGTGCCCATCGGTAAGCCGAATTCTGTACTGTGCTGCGGGCATCGCCGACCGTGCAGCACAGTGGTAATCATTTATCTGGGACGGCCGTTACCGGCCGCCTCAAGCAACCTACCCGCGTTGCCCTTGAGCGGGCCGCCTATCCGGAGCCTCCGTGGGAGGTCCGGTGCAACGCTGTTTGGTTTTACACCCCGTGGGGTTTGCCCAGCCGCTGCGGTTACCCGCCGCGCTGGTGAGCTCTTACCTCACCCTTTCACCCATCACCTGTGCCACGGACGAACCGGGGCCATCGGCTGGTCTGCTCTCTGTTGCACGTGCCGTCCCCGCCGAAGCGAGGCTCCCGAGATTGTCGGGACACGGTGCCCTATGGTGTTCGGACTTTCCTCATGCCGGCCCTGCGCGAACGCCGGTGCCAACACGCGATTACCTGATGATCACACTATAGATTAACGCCCTAAGACGGGCGAGGTGCCTTGCGCCACGCCACGACCTGTAGTCTACTGTTTCAAAGGACGCCTTACACTTCCATGTTTTCGACGGTTTCGTTGTAGAGGTCCTCATCTACGATGACGCGGCCGGTGTGCTCACAGGCTACGATGCGCTTCCGCTGACGGATCTCCATCTGCCGCTGAGGCGGCACGGCAAAGCCAGCTGCAGCGCCGCGCTTGAGCGGTACCACCGCGCGCCCATCCCGAAGCCGGTCCCGCAGGCGGGTGTAAGCGCGCACGTACCGGTCGTCTACTGCATCTTCGGCCTCTTCGCGCAGTTTCTCAAGCTCCTTCTGTTCCTGCTTGGTGTCTTCAAGGACGCTCTCCAGGTCGTCTTTTTTCTCATCCAGGAGGGTAGACAGATCCTCCAAACGCCCTTTGGCTTCGGAAATCGTCTCCTCGTATCCTTCCGAGGCGTTGTCTACTTCCTCAATGACGGCTTCCGCCTCATTGATGCGCTGCTTCTGCGCCTCGATCTCCTTCGTTAGCGCATCGTATTCCCGGTTGTTACGGACCTGCAGCTGCTGCTCTTCATACTTCTTGATGAGCTGCTCGGCCTCCTTGATGTCTTTCTCGGCCTGCTTTTTCCGAGCCTCATTTTCTTCCTTCTCCGCCTCGATGTTACTGATACGGGTGGCGAGGCCTTCCTTCTCATCCTCCAGGTCGCGAATCTCCTCCGGCAGATCGCCCCGCAGCTTTTTGATCTGATCGACGCGGTTGTCGATGTGCTGGAGGCGAATCAGGGCGCGCAGCTGTTCAGCCGTGGAGCTGGGCTGTTCTTTTGTCTTCGTGGCCATAAGGGCGGTTTCGGTTGAGTCGCGATAAGTCAATGCTGTATATCCATCCGAAATCAACGACCCGGGCTGGTCAAAGTTTTGAGATGCTTCGTGAAACGCCGGTGTGGGAAAGGCGGCGGGCGTGGAAACTACGCTCGGTAGCTGGGCGGCAGCGGCCATTCTTTTCTGTTTGATAATCTGCGTTATGCTGCTTGAGCGGTATGTTGACCGTAGCACATAGGTAATGATGCGTCATCCAAAACGAATGATTCGGTGACGCGTCCCATACCAAACGCTTCGTACCTGTTCATAGCCGCCCATTACGTCGATGTCCAACGCCCGTACCGATGCCCCCGGTCGCCACCGTGTTAACCGCCGATCGTTTTTGAAGACGGGGGCTCTCGGCTCTCTCTTTGTCGGCTCCGGTGCTTTTGCCCACGGCGGGCAGGCAGCCACCACCGACACGGACCGCATTGCGCACCCCGGCGACGCCAAAAACGTCATCTTTCTCGTCAGCGACGGGATGAGCATCGGCACGCTTACCATGGCAGACCTGTTGCTGCGCCGACGGGAGGGCCGCCATTCCCACTGGGCCCAGCTCTACCAAGACGATCGGGCGCGCCAGGGGTTGATGGACATGGCCTCGCTTGACTCGATCGTAACGGACTCGGCTGCGGCGGCTTCCTCCTGGGGCTCCGGAAATCGCATCAACAATAACGCCGTGAATATCGGTCCGGATGGAGAGGAGTATCGCACCCTTTGCGAAATCTTTCGGGACGCAGGCAAGGGAACAGGGCTCGTCACGACCACGCGCATCACGCACGCTACACCGGCCGGGTTTAGTATCAATATGGAAGGGCGCTGGATGGAGGACGCGATTGCTGCACAGTATTTGGAGCGGGAGTACGACGTCTTGCTGGGTGGGGGCACGCGGCACTTTCACCCGGACATGCGAGACGATGGCACTGACCTCTTCGGTGGTTTTCGGGAGAAAGGGTACACCGTAGCCCGCACCAAAGCCGACCTGATGGACTGGAATGCGCAGGGCCAGATCCTCGGGACCTTCTTCGATAGCCACGTACCCTACACGCTCGACCACCTCAATACGCCGGAATTCGAGCGTGACATTCCGACACTGGCAGAGATGACCGATCGCGCATTGGAGCGGCTCTCGAAAAACGATAGCGGGTTCATCCTGCAGGTCGAAGGGGGCCGGGTGGATCACGCCGCGCACAGCAACGACTCCGCGGGCCTCGTCTACGACCAGATTGCATTTGACGACGCCATCAGCCGCGCGCTGGCCTTCGCGGAGGGTCGCGACGACACGCTCATCGTCATCACCACGGACCACGGCAACGCCAACCCTGGCGTGAACGGCATCGGCAGTGGGTATAAAGACTCCAACCCCATGTTCGATACGCTACAGGACATGAAGCACACCAACAACTGGGTGCTCGCCCGGCTGGATGAAGATAGCACATACCGCGAGATCCAAGAGACGGTGGAAGAGGCCTGGCAATTTCCTATCACGCGGCGGCAGGCGCATATTCTGCAAGAGTCCCTGCAAGGGAAGTTTCAGGCGGTGTACGAAGCGCGCAGCCGGCCCTCGGCTGTGCTCTCGGCCATTCAGGCCAACTATACCGCCATCAACTGGATTGGCAGCATGCACACGTCCGACTACGTGGAACTGACAGCGCTTGGCCCCGGAAGCGAAGCCATCGGGCAGTTTACGCGCAACACGCAGCTGTTCGACGTAATGGTGGAGGCGGCCGGCGTGCGGGAGTATGCGCGGGGGTAGCGGCGGGTTAGGTGGAGGGTCTTATCCTGCCTGCGCCTGAGGTATGCTTAGCCACGCCATAAACCCCGTCCAGCAGGCAAGAGCGAGGACGACCGTCTCGAAAATCAAGAAGGTGGTTATAAATTCGGCGGATCGGTCATCGGCCTGGATAGCCTTGTTAGCCAGCGATAGGGCCATCCACCAGAGGTACGCGGTAAGTATCCCGTTATACACGACGGATCCCCACCAGAGCGGCTGGCGCACGCGTGGCCTGAGTCGCCCACCGTAAGCCAACCAGTAACCGCACAGGAGAAGAAAGCCTACACCAATGAGCGTGGTGAAGAATGCAGTTTCTGAAAGGGCTGCCCACACGTGCTCCGAGTTTCGAAGCGCGCGCCTCCATTCCATGGACAGACTCCCATAGGCCATATAGGTACCAAACAACCCAGGCAGCGCCAGCATGGAATTGCCGATGGCCGCGATGAGCACCAGGCGGTCCTCAGTAGCCGTGGCTTGGTCTGTCATTGTGCCGTTTGTCATGGCGTGGTTGGGCAGGAGAGGGACTTCACGCTGCGGAGAAAGAGCGGACAGCTCCACACGTATCGGTAGGCGATCAGTCGTAGCAAGGGGCGTCGTAGGTGCCGATCAGGTCCAGGCCGCCCTGAGCACGCTTACGACGCCAGATGACGTAGTGATACCAGGCGGCTGTAAAACCGAAAAATGCGAAGAACAGACTCGTGTAGAAACGGTCGGGATGCAGCAGGGCATCGCCGACGAAGAAAAGGCTCCCCAGCAGGCAGCACGCCCATGGTAACAGCCGGCCGGTCTGCAGTTGCCGGGTGATGGCGTTGAAGAGTTTTCGCATAGCCACGGCCGAGGCTGGGGTGGGGGAGGCGTTGGGCAACGGTGGCGCAGGCGTACGGCGCGCAATCAGTGCACAGGATGCCCCTTGTGCTACTTCCGTTACATGGCCGATAGTATACGAACCTAAACGTTTGCAAACCAGCGCAAGTAAGCCATTGGTAAAGATGGCTACGTAGAGCGCGCAGGCCAGCGTATTGCCAATCTGGAAAAATCAGCCGATCAGGAAGGCTACAGGATCGGGCAGCATGCGACTCATATTCGGATCGCCACCCCTTGCGATGGGCATGGCGCCGCCGAACCCGCTGTAGCTGAGGGCGGGGAGGAGCGTAAACCCGCGCATGAGAAGATAAGCGCCCATGCCCGCCCGGCCCTACCGTCTGCGCCACCTCGTCAGGCAAGGTAAAGACGCCCCGTCGCCAGGTGCGCTGGCACCGTCCTGTAGCCGGCAATGCGCGGCAGGGGGCACTGTGGTAGCGGTTGGCAGGGGAAAAGAGCCCCGCCCACCGCTACGCGTAGGTCGACGTCGTACGTCTCATGCAGCCCAAGCACGTCAGAGGTTCTCCAGAAACTCGTCCCAGGGCGTGGCCGACATCGTCTGGGTTTCCGAATGGCCATACGAGCGGATAATCATGGCGGCCCGGGTCACCTGTGACGGGTCGTCGGATTCCACAATATCGACCACGTCATAGGCGCCATTCACGGCATAGCTCTCTTTCCAGTTTACATCTGGGCACTCGTCTTTGATTTTCTGCTTAACCGTCTGGGCGAAGCCTTTGAACTCCTCCGGTTCAGTGAGGGCGTCGGGCGAGACCTTGCTCAAAATAACGTACCGTTCCATAGTCGAACCTCCATGTTGAAAGGTGATCGTATGCGCTCAGCTCGGTCGGTGCTTCAGTTAGACCGGTATGGTACGTACGTAACGGAAGAGGTGCCGCTACGTTTGGATCTGTTGCCCCGCGGTAGAAAACAACAGGTTGCGGTACAGCGTGTCGCTTGGCTGTTGTTGTATAAGAGGCGGTTTGGCCTGTGGTCCTGACCTGAAGGGTTGGACCGCGCTGCCCTATGACCGTACCGCTGCCAATTACGCTTGGTGGTGCAGGCGAATCAAGGTTTTCAGGATAGCGCATGTGCTATCCTCCGCCGGTTGCTCTGCGCTAATGCGCACATGACGGGCATCCTCGAGGGCGTTGGGGGCCTCATACCGGTCCGTCAGCTTGTCGAAGTCTTCGATGCGGGCGTCGGAGGCGGTGGGGGCGGCATCGGAGCGGGCAGCCAGGCGGTCGCGCAGGGCATCGTCCGAGGCGGTCAGCTCGACGAAGGCGTAGGGCAAGCCGGCGGCCTTGAGGGCGGCGCGGAGCTGGTCGCGCTCCTTTCGGCTGCTGTACGTGGCGTCGAGCACCGTACCCTTCCCTGTACGGCAGCGCCCTATCGCGCGCTCACGGAGCGTAGCGTAGGTTTTTTCCGATAGCGCCTCCGTGTACAGGCGCTCGCGTGTCTGAGCATCTGCGCGTACGTCACGATCGACGCCGGCCAGGCGTTTGCGCGTGCGGTCGGAGGCGATGTGCGCCCATCCCAGCGCGTCAGCTATGGCAGCAGCCTGTGTGCTTTTGCCGGTAGCCGGGCGGCCCATCACGACAACAACGAGCGGCCGGCCGCCAGCTACCGCGTAGCGTAGCGCCCACTGCGCATGCCGGCACGCCAACTGCCGACTGGCCTCCCGGTCGGCGTCTGGCACTTCCTCTTCTCCAGCGCGGATGGCTTCTACCTTCGCTCGGACATGGGCGCGGTACGCTTTGTAGAAGGGCTGCAGCGTCAGCAGGTCGGGATCCTCGAGGCCATCCGCCATGCCTTCGATGAACTGGCGCCCCAAGTCGGACCGTCCGGCAACGTCCAGGTCCATCGCCAGAAAGGCCACATCGTTGGCGATGTCGAGCATCCGAAACCGCTCGTTGAACTCGATGCAGTCAAGGATGGCCACGCGATCGTCCGTGATGTGTACGTGGTCGAGCCGGAGGTCGCCGTGTCCCTCAATCACGTGGCCCTCTGCGCGGCGCTGGTGAAGGAGGGTGGTGTGGTGATCCAGCTCTCGTTCGAAAAAATACCGCAGCGCATCGAACGCGGGCCGTTCAATGATCTCTCCGACATAGGCCTCGGTCTGCTCGAAATTCTCATCGATGTTCACGCGCAGGTTTTCGACCCACCCGGCCGCTGCGGTAGTGGGGGAGGCCTCCAGGTCCTGGTAAAACGCGCACAGGCGCCGCGTCACGCGGTCGATATCATCGGTTGTGGCCTCGCCGCGTTCGATGCGTTCCTCCAGGGTATGCGCCGGGTCGGCGTAGCGCATCTTAACCGCATACTCGACGATCGAGCCCTCAATCGCTGGCGGGTCGACACGCATCCCTCCATCGGTTTGCACGAGGGGCACGACGCCTTCGTAAATTTCCGGAGAGAGCCTCGCGTTCAGCCGGACCTCCTCGTGGCAGAAGTGGCGGCGCTGCTCAAGGGAGGAGAAGTCGAGGAAGCCGAGGTCGACGGGCTTCTTGAACTTGTACACGTGTGGCGGCACGACGGCTACGATGGAGATATGGGTTTGCTCAATCTGTACCGTTTCGGGCTGATGCGGGTAGATCGCGGGATCCTGCAGGGTATCGCGGAGCTGCGCGGGCGTGAGGGTGGTGGGCATGTAGAAAACCTGCGGTGCAAGAGCGTTATGATGGCGCCGGGTGGGGTGCGTGGCGTCGTCTGGCGATCGGCGCGTGGCATGGGCACAGACACCGTATAGTACGGACGCGGCGAACTGTTTGCCAACAGGGGTATGTTGCCAGAGGGGCGTCGATGCTGAAGTCGAGGATGGACCCCGGGCCTGCGCGTGCGTTCTGCCGAGGCGCACGGAACGAGAGAGCACGGGCTGTTGCCATTCTTCTGGCAGATGAAACAGTCGGCCACAGATCGATTTTACCGATATTATATCTGGTTTTTACGGGCACAGTCATGGCTTCCGTACCTTCACGCAGGCATCGGATCATACGCGGATTGTTGCTTTTGCCGATCGTGCTATTGGTGAATGGCATGCTCTTTATGCTGGGCATCCATGGCGTGATGGGCGGGTCCACGGCGTTGTTTCTCGGTGCTGCCTTGGTGCTACCCCTTCTCGTTGGTGTGGGATGGATCTGCCTGTTTTTTGCGTCCGAGCGGGCACAGCAGGTGGGCTGGACGCTGTTTTGGGCGGGAACGATCGTGGCGGCAGGTGTCTTTGTGGTCATCCTACAAGTGTAATCGCAGGAGGCGAGGGGCGCGAGGGATGGGCGGATCGATCCTTTTTAGGGCGGTGGACGTGGGCCCCACGGAAATTGATGCTCCGCTCGCTACCGCCTGCACCGGATGTCTCGCCTGCGTGCTCCATGGCCATCTGTCAGTAGCTGCGCAAGGTGATAGCTGCAGCCCACCACAGCGGCACCAAATCATCCGTTGACAAACGTCCGCATCGGCCCCGTCTTCGTCTCGGTGGGGAGGAAGCTGACGGCGCCAAACCGCTCGCTCAGGTAGCGGGTGAGGAGGTGCTCCGTTAGCGCCTCCGTCTCGTAGTGGCCGGCGTCGATGAAGGCCATACGGGGGGTGCCGTCAAGGTCGAGGACGTTGAAATAGTCGTGGTACTTGACGTCCGAGGTGACGTAGGCGTCGGCCCCGGTGGCCATCGCCTGCTTTATAAAGCCCGCGCCCGCGCCGCCGCACACGGCCACGCGGTGTACCGTGGCTTCGGGGGTGCCGGCGTACCGCAGGCTGTCGGCCTCCAGGCGTGTGCTCACCTGCTGCAGGAAATCGGACAGGGGCATGGGGTCTTCCAACAGGCCCACCGCGCCGAGCCCAGCGGTGGACGTGGGCTGCTCCACCGCGTAAACGTCGTGCGCGACCTCCTCGTATGGATGGGCTTCCTCCATGGCCTTGCGTACGGCGCTCAGGTGCCAGCGGGGGACCTCCATCTCCAGCTTCACTTCCCTGGCCGATTCCAGCCCGCCGCCCGCCTCGCCGATAAACGGATCCGATCCGGCGCCAGGCTTGAAGTAGCCCGTGCCTTCCACCTCAAACGCGCACGCCTCATAGTCGCCAATGGTGCCCGCGCCCGCCTCGGCCATCGCCTCATGCACAGCCCGGGCGTGGTCGCGCGGCACAAACACCACGAGCTTTTTGGTGGCCTCGGGCATCCCCTGCATGAACTGCACCTCGTTGAGGCCAAGCGTTTCGGCCAGCGCGAACGATACCCCACCCGGTGCGGCATCGAGGTTGGTGTGGATGCTGTAGAGCGCAATGCCCGCCTCGGCCAGCTTCAGCGCGAGGGTACTCTCATAGCTGTCGGTGGTGATCGCCGTAAGCGGCTTGAACAGGAGGGGGTGGTGCGTGATGATCAGCTCCGCGCCAGCTGCCTTCGCCTCATCCAGCACGGCGGGCGTCATATCCAGTGCGATGAGGGCCTTCTGCACCTCCTGCTGGCGGCGGCCCACCTGCAGGCCGACGTTGTCGTATGACTGCGCGGAGCCCGGCGGGGCCCAGGCGTCAAGGGCGGCGATGATCGACTGTACGGTGGCAGGCATGGGGCAAATCAGGTTGAGGGATAAAGGCGCGATGTAGGGTTGAAGGGGTGCCCGGCGCGTGGGTTCAGACGTGCACCTGGGCACAGTGGACAGCCCGGTCAGTCGTCTTCTTCTGGCATGATGGGATCCGCGGCGCGGGCGTTGGCAATGCCCTCGGCTTCATCTACCTTCATAAGCAGCACCGCGCCGATCACAAAAAAGATGATGATGGTGGCTACCCCTACGCGCTGGCTCCCGGCCAGGCTCGTCACCCAGCCCAGCACGATGGGCCCGGCAAAGGCGGTCAGCTTACCCGAAAAGGCAAAGAAGCCAAAGAATTCGTTCTCTTTGCCCTCCGGCGTGAACCGGCCCAGCAAGGAGCGGCTGCTGGCCTGGTTGGGGCCCACGAGCAGGCCCAGCAGGATCCCCGCTACCCAGAACCATACCACGTTGGTGGCTATGGTGGCGAGCGCTACGGCCGCCATCAGCCCGACCAGTGTGATCATAATCGTGCGCTTGCCGCCGATCCGGTCATCCACGAACCCGAACAGGAACGCGCCGAGGCCCGCCGCTACGTTGAGCACGATCCCGAAGATGAGGATGCCCTGCTGGTCGAAGCCGAACGTGCCGGCGGCGTAGATGCCGCCAAAGGCAAAGACCGTCACGATCCCATCGTTGTAGAAAAACCGGGCGGCCAGCAGGTAAAAGGCGTGCTTAAACTGCCGGATTTCGCGAAAGGTGGTGCGGAGCTGCGCGTTTGTGGAGCGAATGAGGCCGCCCACGTCGGGGAGGGCGGTACGCTTGCGCTCCTTCACAAACAGAAAGAGTGGGATCGCGAAGATGGCGTACCAGGCCGCGACCATCAGATTGGTAGCGCGGATGTTGGCGCCGGTGTCAGGATCCAGGCCAAAGAGGGGCGGCTCGGGGAAGACAAAGATGAGCAGCGCCGCGACAAGGCTTAGGAGTCCGCCCAGATACCCGACCGCCCAGCCATACCCGGAAATCCGGCCGATCTTGTCGGACGGAGCGATTTCGGGGAGGAAGGCGTTGTAGAACACATAGGACAGCTCAAAGGCCACGTTGGCAATCACGAGGGCCGTAAGGGCAAACAGGACCTGTCCCTCGGTAGGAAAGAAGAGCAGGATGGAGCCGAGGATGCAGGCCACCACCGTGATGAACAGAAACCGCTTGCGGTGCCCGCCGCGGTCGGCCAGCGCGCCCAGGTAGGGGGAGGTGATGGCCACAATGAGTGCGGTGATGGCGATGCCCCAGGACCATTGCGTGGTGCCCGTCACCTCATCCGCGGCAATGACCTGTGTGAAAAACGTCGCGTAGACAAACGTCACCACCAGCGTGGTGAACGGCTGATTGGCGAAGTCGAACAGCAGCCAGGCGAGGATGCTGCGCTTTTTATCAGGATCGGAAACAGGCACGGGCGTCGGGAGCAGTGGGCGGCGGGAAAGCAGCGCGGGCGTAATCTACACAGCGCCGCTGCCGTTGTACAGCGGTCCGCGGTCACATCAGATTACGATTCCGTTCCGGCGGGCAGCGCGTGGATCGCGGCCAGGTCCAGTCGAAAGACGCCGTCCTGCTTCTCGCTGATGAGGAAGCCAAGGCCCTGCACGGCAGACGGATCGAACGCATCAGCCTCCGGCACGGCGCGACCGCGAAACCGCGGCTGTAGTGCTCGAAAAGGAACGTCGATGGACGTCCAGTCGGGCGGGGCATCGAACAGGTAGCGATAGGCGATGCGACGGGGGCGGGGGGCGTTGTACAGGTTGAACGCGTAGCGCTGCCCATCCCCGCGGACGCGCAACTGAAGGCCGGTATGGGCGCTCCAGTCGGCGTCCAGCGTGCACTGCACGGAGGCAAACCCGCCGCCCTGCGCCAGCGAAACCGTGCCCTGAAAGGAGGCGTGGCTGGCGTGGGCATGCAACCGGCTCTGCGACTGCCCGCCCATCACCACGTCATCGACGGGCGCAAACGCTGCGACCTGGGCTTCATCCGAAAAATCAAGGAGGAGGTTCATGGCAACGGCGCAGTCGGTGGGATGTGGGGAGGCGCACGGCAAGGTGGTACCGCTTAGGTGGTGAGCGAGAATAGCGCCTGCTGCAGCGCGCCCAGCTCTTCGTTCGTGTTGTAGTAGTGCACGGACGCGCGGACGAGCGGCGGAAGCGACCGGCGGGTGGCGTCAAGCAGGGTAGAGGAGGGTGGCGACACCGACACGTTAATGTCCTGCGCGCGCAGGGCTTCCTGAATCCCGGAGGCTGGCTGCCCGTCGACGCTGAACGTGACGATGCCCGATTGCACCGCGCCTGTATCCTGCACCGTAACGGCGGGAACGTCGGCCAGTAGCTTCCGCAGATGCGCGGCCCGCGCCTGGACTACGTCTTGGATGGTATCCAGTCCGAGGTCCAGCGCGTACCGGATGGCAGCCCGGAGGCCCAACTGCGCCGCATAGTTTTTCTCCCAGGTCTCAAACCGGCGGGCGTCGGCGCGTAGCGTGTAGCTGTCAGGCCCAGTCCAGGTGGCTGCATGCAGGTCAATGATGGGCGGCTCCATCGTTTCGATGAGGCTCTGCCGGACGTACAGGAAGCCCATGCCGCGGGGGCCACGGAGGTACTTGCGGCTGGTGGCGGAAAGCATATCGCATCCGAGGGCGTCTACATCCAGCGGCAGTTGCCCGGCCGATTGGCAGGCGTCCAGCAGAAAGGGCACGCCGGCTGCGCGGGCCAGCCGCCCTACCTCAGCCGCCGGGTTCACCAGCCCGTTGTTCGTGGGCACATGGGTAAGCGCGATGAGCGCCGTGCGGTCGTCGATGCGGTCTTCGAGGACGTGGAGGTCGATGCTGCCGGCTTCGTTTCGCGGGATCACGTCAATCACGGCGCCGGTCCGGCGGGCCTGTTGCAGAAAGGCGAGGTAGTTGCTGGCGTAAGAGGCCTCGGAAGTCAGGATGCGGTCACCCTCGGCAAACGACAGGCTGTAGAATGCCATGTCCCAGGCCCGGGTGGCGTTTTCCACGATGGCGACCTCGTCGCGGTGGCACTGCAGGAGCTCCGCCACGGCGTCGTACGTGTCTTCCAGCGCCGCCTTCGCCTCGGCTGCAGCCTCGTACCCGCCGTGGTTGGCTTCGCGGGTGAGGTGGTCGCGGCAGGCCTTCAGCACGGGCGCCGGCATCAGTGCAGCCCCGGCGTTGTTCAGGTGGATGCGGTGGCCACAACCGGGCGTGTCGGCGCGCAGGGCGTCGATGTCAAGGGTGTCAACTACAGGCATCTGGTCAGGACGATGCGTTCGTGAAGGCGTCGATGGCGTCGGTGAGCGCCGGGCGCTGGTCCCACTGCGGCATCAGACCGGCTTTGATGGAATGCACGCGCAGATAGTCGGCATTGCGGGCGCGGGTGTGGGCCAGCCGCTCAAACCGCTGTATCGTCTCGCCGGGGAGGTCCGGGATGACCATCAGCGTGGGCACCTGCAGCTTGGCGTACGCCGTGCGGGCGGCCTCGCTCAAAAACAGGTCACCCGCTACGAAATAGCGCGGGGCATGGTGCGCGCCCTTCACGTTGGCCGTGAGGTAAGCATAATCCACGAGCGCCTCGTCCACATCAGCCGCGTCCTGAAACACCTGCCGCTCATAGTAGGAGCGGATGGACACCCGGCGGGCCAGCCGGTAGAAAAACAGCTCAAACGCCCCGGTGGCGGCGAGGCTGTGGATGAGCGCCTTGCGCGTGGGCTTGACGTTGGAGCGTGCGCCGAGGGAGGTGGGCGAGATGAGGACGAGGGAGCGCACCAGGAACGGCGAGGTGAGCGCCACGCTGGCGGCATACTCGCCTCCCAGGGAGAGGGCGATGACATCCGCGGCCGCCGGTACCCGCTCGCTCAAAAAGCGCCGGAGCTGCCGCTGAAAGAGGGCGGGGCGGTAGACGATATCCGGCCGGTCGGAGAGACCAAAGCCGAGCCAGTCGAGCGCAAACAAGGGGCGGTCCGTGGTCTCGGCATAATGCTCGAACAGCGGCTTCATCTCGTAGCTGGAGGCCGCTGCGTTAAAGCTGTGCACAAAGACCAGCGGCGTGCCGGTGCCCGGGCGGTGATAGCACCGGGCGGTGCCTTCCATCAGTTCAAAGGGCTCCAGCGTAGCGTCGAGCGCGGGTGGCGAGAGGGGACCGACGGGGAGCGTCTGCTGTCGCGCCCAGCGCAGGGCTTTGCCGGTGGCTGCTACACCGGCCAGCAGACCGCCCACGGCGGCGAGGGGCTTCCACGGTGTGGAGGCATCGGCAGAAGCAGCATCCGGAGGGTCGGACGAGAAAAAGGACATGGACAAGACGACGAGTGAGAAAGAGCATGCGTGCCATACGCGGCGCCGAAAGAAAGGGTTGCCCGCGCAGATGGAGGCACCGGCGTTCGGTAAGCGGGCCTGGAGGTGCCTCACGCCAGAAAGAAGAATGCGTACACGAATAACGCGCAGAACAGACACAAAAAGATAAGACCGGCAACGCTGAGGAACCGCAGGGCCCGACCGGGCTGCGCCTCTTTCGGCATCGCCTCGCTGCAGACGAGGCGGTAGTTCATGTAGCCGAGCACCGGAGCAGACAGAAACGACAGCACCGTCGCCAGGTCCACGAGCGCGGTGAGGTTCTCTGCAAAAAAGGTAATGACAACCAGGGCGCCGGCCGGTACCAGGAGCAGCCCTGCGCGGTAGCCGGCAGGGCCGGAGAGGGCCTCCCGCAGGCGTGCGTTGCTGACCTGCCCAAACCGCTGCAGCACCCGCGGATAGGCATCGGTGACGGCCAGCGTGGTGCTGAACATGGTGGTCAGCGCAATCACCCCGATCACCGGACCGCTCCAGGCGCCGAGCGTAGCGGTGTACAGCTCGATGAGGCGCGTGGCAAAGGGTACGGCGCCGCTCGGGAAGCGCTCGCCGGTGCCGTACATGACCACCGCCCCCAGCAGCAGAAACAGGAGCGCGATGCCAAACGAAAGGGCATACCCCAGGTTGAAATCGGTCTGCACATCTTTCAGCAGCGGCGTGTGCCCGCTCTCGTCGCGGCGCTCCAGGGTCCAAAGCGAGTGCCACACAGCCACGTCCAGCGGGATGGGCATCCAGCCCATCAGGGCAAGCGCAAACGTGAGGCCGCCGGCGGTGAGGAGGGCCGGAGCCTCGATGACGACCGGTGCGGCCGGGTCGAACGCGATAAGCGCAACCCCTGCGGCGCCCACCGTAGCGACGGCCAGCGTGGCCATGATGACCTTCATGGTGCGGTCAAGCAGGCGATATCGGCCAGCCAGGAGCAGCGTCACGCAGGCCAGGAGCACGGCGAGGCTCCAGATGCGGATGTCAGGCGTCAGGCCAAATACGTAGCCGGCCAGTCCTGCCGTGACGGCGGTCACGCTGGCCTGCACCGCAAACATGGTCCCGAGTGTGACGACCCCAAACAGGACCAGCGCCCAGGTGCCCAGCCGGCGGTAGCCATCCAACAGGCTCTCGCCCATGGCGGCGGCATAGCGGGGGCCATACTCCAGAAACGGATACTTGAAGAGGCAGGCGGCCGCCAGCAGCCAGATCATCACATAGCCGTATTCTGCGCCGGCCCGCGTCGCCTGCACCAGGTGCGATACCCCAATCGCTGCACCGGCCATGATGAGGCCCGGGCCGATCGTGTCGCGCAGGGTCTGGGCAGGGCGGGGGAGCGCAGGCATGCGTACGGCATGGATGAAATCAGCAGCACACGCAAGAAACCATGCGACACGGTGGGACGCAAGTGCCGCAGGCGCGTTTTCAGGCACACAACGGCCGGGACCCTTCGACCATAAAAACGTAGGAAAGACGGCCGCTCAGGCATATGCACAGCCGCCCCACTATACCGTGCCCACGTAGCTCAGTAGGATAGAGCAGCCGCCTCCTAAGCGGCAGGTCGCAGGTTCGATTCCTGCCGTGGGTACCCTAACCGCGAATCGCCGCGCCAGTCCAGGGGTCGTCTTGGCCTCTGCGCCCGGGCATTAGCGGTCCCCGTTAAGCAGCCGCGTTAGAAAGGTCCGTGCCTGTGCACGGGTGAGCGAGAAATACACCACCTCTTGCTTCTGAATCCGCACGGTATCGCCGTGGTCTTCATAGCCGGTAATGAGGTTGCGCTCCTGACAGGTGTTGAGCAAGGTATCGAGAGAAGGATCGCCCAAAGCGGGTACTATGGATCGTTACGAGAGGGTGGGATGGGATGCGCCGAAGACAGACACATCGCGGAGCGTTACATAACGTCGCTAATTGTAACGATTGCTTCGCCTACGGTGGGTTGAACGCTGCATGCTCATTAGGGGCACTCCTTTCATCAGCCGACAACTGCAAACAGCTTCCTGCGTGGTTACGCTGTTCGTTGCAAGACCTTCACCTTATATGTCCCCATGACCGACGGTATATTTCTCGCGCTGGGCTCCAATGCGGGCGACCGGCGGGCGCATCTGAACGCCGCCTGCGTCCACCTCCGCCGTCGCGCCCTGTCGGTGACGGCCATGTCGCCGGTCTACGAGACCCCTGCGCATACATGGACCCCGGAGGAGATACAGCCGCCGTATCTCAATCTGGTGATGGCCATCGATACGGCGCTTGATCCGCTGGCCCTGCTGGACGTGTGTCAGGAGGTGGAGGGCGCCGGGGGGCGGGTCCGGCTGGCCGGGAAGCCCTGGGCGCCGCGGACCATTGACGTCGATGTGCTGGCGTATCATCAGCAGACGCGCGCCGGGGACCGCCTCACCCTCCCACATCCACGGCTGGCCGGGCGCCGCTTTGTGCTGGAGCCGTGGGCGCAGGTCGCTCCTCAGTTCCACGTGCCGGCGCCATTTGATGCGTCCGTTCACGCATTGCTCTCAACCTGTGCGGACACAAGCCGTCTCACCCGCGTAGCGTCTCTTCCCTGATTTCAAGCCGCCTGTCCGCGGTCCCTTTACCGACCATCCACTGTGCTGCATGTCCGACCCCATTGCCGCTGCCGTAGCGTCGCTCCCCGACCCGCCGCCCCTGCCCGATGACCTGCAGTACATCGTCGTGGAAGGCGTCATCGGAGCTGGAAAGACGACCCTCGCACGGCGCCTGGCCGCGTGGCTGGATGGGCAACTGGTGCTGGAGCAGTTCGAGGAGAACCCGTTTCTGGACCGCTTCTACGAGGACCGCCAGCGGTGGGGCTTTCAGACGCAACTCGCGTTTCTGGCCAGCCGCTTCAAGCAGCAAAAAGAGCTGCACAAGCCTGACCTGTTTCACCAGACGCTCGTCAGCGACTACGCCTTCGATAAGGACCGCATCTTTGCGCATATCAACCTCTCGGGCGATGAGCTACAGCTGTACGAATCGCTGTACGGCCTGATGGAGCCCAACACGCGGCGGCCGGACCTCGTCGTGTACCTGCAGTCCACGCCCGAGCGCCTCATGCACAACATTCGGCAGCGGGGCCGATCGTACGAGGCCGACATGGACCCGGCTTACATCGAAGAGCTGAACGATGCGTACAACTACTACTTCCGGCGCTACGAGAAGAGTCCGCTGCTGGTCGTGAAAGCTGCTGCCATCGACTTTGTGGAGCATGACGCGGAATTGGCCTCAGTACTGCAGAAAATTGTGGCCGCTCCGTATGAGGGGACGACCCACTGGACGCCGGTTCCTGTGAGCGACGCGGGGGCCTGACGTACTCCCACAACTAAAGGTCGTGGGGTTCTTTCTCGCCTTCAACACACGCTCTATACCTATCGTGCTCAGCGAGCTACACGATCAAAAGATCGAGGGGGACGCCATCGCCCCGACTACGTG
>LKNB01000023.1 GCA_001564055.1 Rhodothermaceae bacterium Tc-Br11_B2g6_7 | reverse complement strand
TGCTTCGAGCGCGCGTGAGACGATCTTTGACTTTACGGACAACTGGTGGGGGACGACCGATGGCGTGGAGATAGCAGACGCCATACGCGACTACAGCGACTCCAGCAGTTATGCCTTTGTGGATTACTTGCCGTTTTTGGATGCCAGCCTTGAGGACGGAGGCGAATCGACCAGCAAAAACTACATCGCCGGGTGGATATTAGGAGGGCACAAGACCCTTGAGCGACGAGATGACCCGTACGTCGTATTGGGTCCGATAATCATCGAGGAAGAGAGAAGTCTTCGGATTCCTCGCGGGACACACATCCAATTTGCTGATCATGGCATTGATGCCCACGGAGCCCTGTTCATTGAGGGGGCTGAGCAGGATCCCATTACCCTTGAGTCGTATCACGATGGGGCAGATGCGGGCGCCTGGAACGGCATTCGCCTTCGCGAGACGGCCGGTCACTCGCGTATCAAGCATGCCACCATCAGACATGCCGATGAAGCACTGCGGATTGACGGCATCGACAGCTACGCGGTAGATCGCCCGTCGGTCGTTCATTCCACCATTGAGCACGTCAACACGGGTATTCGCTCTGAGGCAAGCCTTGTTTTTGTCGAAGGCACGCGCATCCTCAACTTTCATAATCGGGGGATTGATGCTTCAGGCAGCGCAGCCCAGGTTGAACTTACAGGAGGCACCATTGCCCAGGGACGCGCTACGCTGGTGCGCGATGGCACATGCGTGCAAGCACGGAATGGTGCGACGGTTACGACCTCCGAAACGACCATCGCTCGGTGTGATACCGGGTTAGATCTTGAGTCCAGCTCTATTCAGGTATCGGGCAGTGTCATTGCGGGAAATAAAATCGGCATGCGCGTGCGCTCCCTCAGCGGCGAGTATCCGTCAACAAACGTCACGAACAATGACATTCATAACAACCTGGACTGGAATGTCCATGTTGGATCCGGAGATAACGGCGCTGATACTGAGCTTAATTTCTCCAACAACTGGTGGGACGAAACCGACAGTACGGTTATTGAAGCCACGATTCGTGATCGAACGGAAAACGAGGACCTGGCAAAAGCGAACATCGATCCTTTCTCGGCAGAAGAGAATGGGCTGTACAATCCGGGCGACTTGAATCAGGATGGTCGAGTCGATGGATATGACCTGGCAATTTTAGCCAGCTCCTTCGCGATGGAGGAAGGCGATGAAAATTTCAACGCCAAAGCAGATATCAACAACGACGGACGGGTGGATGGCTTTGATCTGGCGCTTCTGGGTGTACACTTCGGTGACTTAGGTACCGTCGTCGATGTAGATGACTTGTTGGAGCAACAGCTACTGCTGGCTGGTGAGGAGACCGAGCGGGTGGAGGGCAAGCCCTCAGTTTACGTCGAGGTCGACGATAGACCCTACCGCGCAGGAGAAACGGTGCGCTACGAAGTGCGCGTGCAGAATACCCCGGCGCTCTTCGCCGTTTCGGCTGATTATGTTTTTGACGGCCGTCTGCAACTGGACGAGTACGAAGGTGGGGCCTTTTTAGAGGCCGGAGACGAGACGCCAGTAGTCCTCCACGAGGCTTCCGGTAGAGAAGGTACGCTGGGTATTACCCGTACACGCTCCGGTGTAGGTAACAGTCCGATGGGCGATGGCGTGCTGGCTGAGCTCCTGTTTACGCCCGAGGAGGATTTAGACGCCGCTCCACCTCTCGGAATTAAAGCGATAGCGCTTATCGCACCCGATGGTCATACAACCTACGACCTCGAAAATGAGGCTGAGGAGCTGCCAGATGTGGTGGATGAGCCCGAGATCCAAGAGGTGAGTCTGCATCAGAGCTATCCCAATCCTGCTCGCGACCAGGCAACGATTGAGTATACCTTGCCCGGCAACGAGCACGTAACCCTCACGCTATTCGATGCGCTTGGCCGCAAGGTGAAGGTACTCGTCGAAAGCCACAACCAGGCTGGCATGCACGAAGTCAAGGTTGATGTTAGTCGACTCAGTAGTGGGGTGTACTTTTACCGGCTTGGTGGTGACGATTGGTCAAAGACAGGGCAAATGCAGGTGGTGCGATAGCCATACACGGGGTTAGTGAGAAAAATCATGTTTCGCAACGTAGCTCTTTGGGTAGTTCTTCTGACGCTGGGCGTAGGGAGTTCGGCGTTTGGCCAGAATTCAGTTTCTCAACTAAGTACGGATGATCTCGAGCCTTCTTTTTTCTGGAGTGGTTGTTCAGGCAACTTCGGTGAAGGAGACGTGATTTCCTTGACCAGCGACGAGGGCGAACTCGTCCATGGTCAGGTGGAGAGCGTGGAATGTGCGGATGGTAATATTACTTATCACATCCGTACGAGTGAAATGGGGAAGGTGATGATGGAGACTGACGAGGAGAATGTGGCCGTCTCGCAGAAAGTCGGGGGGTTGATCATAGATGGTGTAGGCTTTCTACTTGACCCCGCAGGAGCTGCGCTCGGATTTTTGGTCGATCAAGCAGTGGTGTATCTCTCTGATCAGGTGGAGGACTTACTGACGAGGGTCCGATCGACAGCTGGCCGATACAACACTCCAAGACGCGAGCAAATGTTTGGTGAAGGCGTCGTTGATGGCATCCCTCAGGAGATGAAGTTAGATCTTGAGTATCGAGAGCTCCAGGACCTTCAGGGGAGTTACCTCGAAATAAGTGCACAGATTAGTCCCGGCAATATTGCAAGTGGCTACTTAGGGCGCGGAGGTGGGCGCGTTGACGCAGATATTATCATGACCTTTGACGATGGGGAGGGTCAGAGTCTGCTATTTCAGCACGATACCAATGCGCCAGCATTACAATCTGGTGTAACAGTCTTATACGAGATAAAGTCCGGTAGACCTCAAGACCTTATAAAGAATGGCAATATCGCTGCGTCCATACGGTTTCATGACCGATACGTGCTACAAATACCCTTTGGGGTGGAGGGGGTGGACATAGCCTGGATCGACCTTGAACCCGTAGAGGGCACGTTTACACCCTCGTCCCCTGGCGTTTCGGTCGCTGAGCGAATGAACAGCCTGGAGCTCAATTTTAGTACTTCACCTGAACTAACAAACGTCCGCATTTATCGCTCAACTGATCCCGACTTTTCAACGTCCGACGTCGATCCAATCGAAGTGACCAATGAATCCAGCTATGAGGATTTTCAGGTCGATGGAGGACAAACCTACTATTACAAGATTGTTGGTGTCACAGATGAGGGCAGACAAACACCTGCTTCTGAGCTTGTTTCAGGTACTCCCCGTGCGAGATATGAATTTGCCACCCCTGAATTTGAGCAGGATCTTGTCACACACGAGCCTGCTGATTTTAGCGCCCAGTTGACCGAGGCCGGCTCCGGAGAGGTGGTAGAAGGCGCGCCCGTTACGTTAAGCATCCAGAATGTAGAATGGACAAGCGAGACGCTCACGACAGATGCCAATGGCGAGTTTAGTGCAGACTACTGGGCACCAGTAGTAGCGGGAAGCTATGACCTCACGGTTGAGGCTGTTGTGGGGCGAGACGCTGTGCGTCGGGACTATTCCTTATCCGTTTCTGAACGACCTGAGGTGGGACGTAACCTGGCAATTGAGGACGTTGCACTGGTAGACTCAGTAATCGCTGCGGGTGATGACGTCTCAGTTGACGTAACCGTTCAGAACCGCGGAGAAATGGACGAGAGTCCGGTAATATACTACCTGTTCGTGGGCCGGGATGGGCAAGCAATAGATTCAGTTTTCGTGGAGGTCCCGACCCTTACCCCCAATAACTCTACGTCCGTTTCACACGATCTCACCGTTCCTGACGATACGGCTGGGGAGGACATAGCGCTCCATATCAAGGTAGAGAACGATGATGGATTCGATGAGCAACCTGCGAATGCATTGCAGATCCGAGACTTGCACATCGTTGAGGACCATTTCGAGGAGCCCATATTTCGGACGGGCGAGCACGCGATCACCTATGAAGAGACCGTTTCCATTGACGGGACGTCAATTACCTTAGTCGACTATTCTCAATCGAATCCTGCTACGGTTACTTTTGAGGTAAGTGGTACCGAGACAGGTCCCATTGAAGTCGATGAGGAGAATAACGAGGAGTTTTGGAAGAGCCCAGAAGGTGACTTTATCATCTTCCCGATTCAGCTCTCAGTGCCAGAAGATCCAGAACTGGAGCCTACCGCTACAGTGTTGGCAGGCGGGGTGACTTCTTCGAATCAAATCCATCCTCAGAGGGCGGTAACCTACCGAGGTGATGTGGGGGCTTTTAGAATCAGCGGAAGTGAAGGAGACTACGTCACGAAGGATATTGGCTTTCTACCGGATGAAGACGGCGGTACCTTACAGGGTTGGAATGATGCGGAAGAGAATGATCGAGTTCAGGACCACGTCATTGACGTAAATCTGGGGGTACCATTAAACCAGTCTATCCAGGAGTACGAGGGATTAATTCGTTGGAAAACTGAGGAGTACCGCTATGTCAGCAGAGTAGCTCTTCGTGTAGCCCCCATTCATGAGTTAGAAGTTGACGTCGACGAGCTGATCAATAATGAGGGCATCCCGAGCAACATACCCGGCATGGTAATCAGTCCCAAGCGAGCAAATGCAGAGGGTGAGGACTATGAGCGTCCAGCCGTGCTTAACCACGGTGACTACGTAGAGCCGGTTCTGGTTGAGTATACAGTCATGAAAGATGAGGAGATACTCTATTCGGAGTACAGGGACCTCGTCGTTGAAGAAGAGCAATCATTTGCTTTCAATTGGCCGACCGTGGGCTCAGAGACTGGGCAGTATGACCTTCGGGTGATGGTACCTCATGGGGCAAGTCGGAGTCCTGATGACCAGGTTTTTACATCAACCATCGAGTTCACGGAGCCTCAACCGCTTGACGTGACAATCGCTGATGCACCTGAGGTATATTCCGTAGGTGACTCAGTCCGCGTTGAGGCAGAGGTAGCGCAAGACGACGAGGTTATAGAGGATGCATCGGTGGTTACCGTAGTTAATACCCCAGGCGGTGAGCAACTTGATTTGAGCCTTCAGTACGATGATGAGGCGCAAACATACAACGGCTTCTTCTTTGCCAACACGGGAGGGAATTATAACCTTCAGGTTTTTGCTGATCGTCGGTTAGCAAAATCTGGGTCTGCGACAGGCCGTGCACAGGCGTATGTAGACATTTCTCTTACGGCAGCCACGGAATCGGTCAGGCTCTTTCAGCCGGCAGCATTAAACATTGAGGTCTCGAATGTTGGAAATGTGCATGGTATAGCCGCTGATGTTGCCTACGACCAGAACCTTTTTGATCTGTATGAGACAGGAGACGCAGGAGTACTTAGTGAAGGGGGGGAGGTCGCTGTCCAGCAGCAGTACGATGATCAGGGGGATAACATAGTTTACGGTCTGACAAGGGCTGATTCAGGTGCCGATTCGGGAGCAAATTCAGTTCAAACGCAGCCAGTTGCTTCATTTGCTTTTGTCGGGTCAAGTAGCGGTGAGGCGACTTTTGAGTTGACTGAAGTTGGCCTAATTGACTCAAATGGAGAGTCTATCGCAACGAGACTGAAAAGCGATACGGCTTCTATTGAAGTGCACGAACGTTCGGCTGCGTTTTTTCTTTCGGGTGTCCGAGGAGTTCGCCCACTGCATCAGCCAGATACAACCAGCGTACTCCTTGGAAATGCCTACGGGCTGAGTGGTGCGAGTGGGCAAATCAGCTACAATCCTGATCAAGTCAGAATAATTGACATTTTAGAAGGAAGAGCTTTTGGCAGTCCTGATAAGGACGAAACGCTATTTTTGGATGAGATTGACCAAGAGCATGGCGTGGCAAGTTTTGGTGTCACCCAAATAGGTTCGGCCTCGCAAGACGCTGGATCAGGCGTTGTAGCGCATATAGTGTATGAACCCATTAGCCCGGGAGTTACAGACATTGACCTGACTGAAACAGCCCTTATTTCCGCCTACGAGGGACGCGAGTTTCCGCATGTTGCCGGGGGAGGAGACATCACGGTCCCAGAAACCGACACCCGCCTTTCTCTCACAGCGCCCAATGACCAAAATCAGAAGAATGGCAAGGTCACGCTTGTCATCGACGTAGCAGAAGTCGACGACCTCTTTGCCTTTAGTGGCAATATCGACTATGACGCGGACCAGTTAGAATTTGTGCGCCTGGATGAGGGTAACTTCCTTAATGGAGGAGAAGAGGGCGTGACGTCACTCATCAAGGAGCACGATGGTGAAACTGGTCAGATTACCGTAGGGCTGTCACGTATGGCGGAAGAAAACGGTGGAAAATCGGCCGATGGAGCCGCGCAGCTGCTTTCTCTCACGTTCGCTCGCACGAGTAGTGAGGCAGGCACGCTGGATGTAGATTTGACTGACACTGCTCTAATTCAGTCGGATGGAGTGACCAGACTTCCGCACCGCATAGAGGTGGCTGAACTGGCAATGCCGGCTACCTCGACCCAACTCCGTCTTACGTCTCCCGACGGGATAAATCCTTCAGATGATGAAGTCACGGTTGCCGTAGAGGTTAAGGATGTTGAGGATCTGTTCTCATTTGCGGGTGATATTACTTACGATCCACAGCATTTGGAGCTTGTTGAGGTTCAGGAAGGAAATCTCCTGAATGAAGGCGGGGACGTCGGTACGTCATTTACAACGGAGGAAGATCCGGACTTTGGGGAGTTGGTTGTCGGCATTTCCCGTCTTGGTGCTGACAAAGGCGGCATCACCACAGAAGAAGCGGGGACACTTTTCTTGATGACCTTTGATCGTCTGACCGAGGACTCGCTCAATGTTGGTATTTCTAACACCGGACTGTTACGTCCTGATGGCCAGACAAAAATTCCTCACTTGGTGTTCGAAGCGCTGTATGCCAGTCCACCGTTCGTTGCCGAGCCAATTGATGACCAAGCGCTATCAGGTGATGAGAGTTTTTCGGTGGATCTGACCGCTGTCTTTTCGGTGGATGAAGGCAGCCTCTCCTATCAGGCCCAAAGTTCAGATGCATCAGTAGCGACGGTGTCGATCGATGAAGAGGCCATTTTGGCGTTAGAACCGCTTAGAGCCGGCTCAACTCAAATCGAGGTTCGGGCTGAAGGTGAGGGTGGTGTGGCGGTTGATCGATTCACCGTTACGGTTGAGCCCGGGGAGGATACACTGGAAGCGCCTGAGCTTCGTCACCCCATGGACGATGCTACGGGTCTCGGAAGGCGCACACTTCTAAGCTGGGTTGCGGTCGATGGAATTCACGATTACCAGGTACAGGTTGCTACCGACCCTTCTTTCCAAAATGTAATCGTTGATGAGGAGGTCGGTCGCTCCGACATTGACGTGGATAATCTGGTGTATAGCCGCTCGTATTATTGGCGTGTTCGGCTTGTTGCAGGTGAAGCGGTAGGTCCTTGGTCAGAAGAGTGGCGATTTTTGACTGTTATGCCCCCTGAGGCAAGCGAGTCTGCGACATTGTCCGAGGGTGACGAGCAGTACGAGTTTGAAGCTGTAGGGCTGACGCTTTCAAGGGACGCAGGACAGTCGATGTCAGGGATGCTGCTCAACCATAACGGTTCGGCAAGCGCTGGTGGAGAGGTAACGGTCGATTTTCACAGAGAGCAGCCATATGAGGCTGACGCGCCGGATAGGGTCGGAGACTTTGCTGTAGCGCATTGGCGGTTCCAAGGTGATGGAGTCACCTTTGAGAATGGTACCGTGTCTACCTCGCTTGACTGGATAGAGGATATTGGAGAGGACGATAACTTGACGTGGCTTTTGATGGAAGGCAATACATGGGTTAAGATCGGTGGTGAAATTGATGGCAACAAGTTTCGTAGTACTGAACCAGTCGATACACTAACGACTTTTGCCATCGCTCATGTTGAAAATGTCGCCTTAGTAGTTTCGCCTATAGCCGATCAAAATATGGAAGCCGACGGCGAACTTGTTGAAATCGATCTCGAGACAGTGTTCGATAATCCATTAGACGGGGATCTTTCTTTTAGCGCAGCGTCGACAGACGAAGAAATTGTGTCGACTGAAGTTCAAGGGTCAAGTCTTATAGTGAAGGCCCACGCGATTGGGGACGTGACGATAACGGTACAGGCTGAGAATGCTGAAGGCACTAATGATACATCCTTCGATGTTTTTGTAGAGCAGCTTGCGGCAGTGCTTTCAAGAGATTTTGGCAACCCGACTCTTGAGACCAGCTACCGCCTCGTCGGCCTCCCCGGTCAGATCGACGCCGACTTGGCCGCCACGCTTAGCGGCGAGTCCGGGTCGGCCTGGCGCGCCTTCCGCGAGACGGGCGCTGAAGGCGACGACCCCGAGGCGTACCTTGACGAGTACGACGGCAGTGACGCCTTCCGCTTTGCGCCCGGGCGGGGCTTCTGGCTCTTGAGCCGGGACGCCTGGGAGGTCGACCAGACCGTCGATGCGGTAGAGCTTTCTGGAGATGGCTTTACCACGATGCCGCTCCATGAAGGGTGGAATATCTTCTCCAATCCTCTGGACCAGCCGGTCGGCTGGGACGCCACGCTCAGCCTCGAAGCCAACGAAGGCCTCACCGAAGCCCTCTGGCAGTGGGACGGCAGCTGGCAGGGCGCGGATACCCTGCGAAGCGCCCGCACCGGCGAGGCCTATTACCTCTTCAACGACGGCGACCTTGAAGAACTGACGCTCCAGCACCCGGCCTTTGCCGACGACGAGGAGCAGGGCGACCTGATCGCTGCCACGCAGGCTGAGCGCGGGGAGCTACAGCTTATAACCCAGACGCGAAGCGCGGGAACCGACGAGCGACAGGAGGCCGCGCGCCTCGCTCTTGGCCACGCTGCGGGCGATGCCATCATGCATCGCCTGCCGCCCGCGCACTTTGCCGCGGCACAGCTGTCGGTCCGGTCCGAATTGCTGGACGCGCCGCTCGGCCGCCTGCTCAAAGCAGCGCCGGAGGCCGGGGAAGGACTGGCCTTTGATGTGGAGCTGACGGGCATTGCCGAAGGCGATGCGGCCTACCTCTACCCTGAGGGCCTCGGCGCCTTTGAGGGTGAGGAGGTGGTGCTGGTGCATACGGCCACCGGCGCGCGGCATACCCTTGCCGACTACAGCGCCGCCGAGCCGCTCCGCATCCGCGTGGAGGAGGGCCACCTCATGCGCGGCAGTGGTAAGGCGGAGGACACGCTACTGCTGCAGCTTCTGATCGGCGATCAGGCCTTCGTTGACGGCGCAGCCGAGCGTCCAGACAAACTGGCCTTCGGCGCGGTCTACCCGAATCCGTCCGATGGACAGGTAACGATTGAGGTGGCCGTGCCGGAGACGATGGCGCTGCAGGTGGAGCTCTTCAACGTGCTCGGCCAGCAGGTGGGCCTGCTCCACAGCGGCGAGCTTGCGCCGGGCGTGCACGAGCTCAGCTGGGATGGCCGCACCACAACCGGCGCGGAAGCCGCCTCGGGCGTCTACCTCCTCCGCCTCATGAGCCCGGACGGCCAGAAGGATACGGGCCGGCTGACGCGGGTGCGGTAAGGATGCCCGCCTGAGGTGCCCACCCTCCCTCGACTATTTCCTGACACTGTTTCTGTATCCGCCATGTACAAACTGTCATCCCTACGCGTCTTCGCTGCCACGCTCATGATCGCCGCCTTCCTTTTGGCCTGCGGCGATGATGACCCGGCCAGTGAGCCACCGCCCGACGAGCCCGAGCCGCGTATCAGTGTGGATGTGTCAAGCCTCGACTTTGGTGAGGTGGATGTGGGCGAGAGTGCAGAAGAGACGGCTGAGGTGCGTAACATCGGCGATGGAACGCTCAGCGGCGAGGTAACGCTGAGCGGCAGCGCGGCGTATGAGCTCACGGCCGGGAGCGGCAGCTTCTCGCTTGGCGAGGGCGCCACGCGGGAGGTGACGGTGCGCTTTGCCCCTGAGGATGAGGGCGAGGCGGAGGCGGAGCTACGCATCGCCCACGAGGCAGATAATGAGTCGAGTCCATTCACGGTGCCGGCCATTGGAGAAGGGCGTATCCAGTTAGCCTCACCGCCGGGGCGGCCGTAGCTCGACCTATCAGGTAGGGCACACGGATCTCCCCCCACCGCCCTCAGTAGCAACCCCCGAGGCGTCCTGTCCCATCAGCTGCTGAGTGTGTATGCCCCGCCGCATTGTCCTGCGCCGCGACGATTCGTCGCCCGAGGGGGGCGACCTGACAATCGACTACCGGGGGGAGCTCAACAAACAGCAGGCGGCCGCGGCGACGGCGAAGGGCGGGCCGGTGCTGATTGTGGCGGGGGCGGGGACGGGCAAGACGCGGACGCTCGTCTACCGCGTGGCCTACCTCGTGGAAACAGGCGTGCGGCCGGAGCAGATTACCCTGCTCACCTTCACGCGGCGCGCGGCGCGGGAGATGCTGACGCGGGCCTCGGCGCTGCTCGACGGCCGCTGCCAGCGCGTACGCGGCGGCACGTTTCACGCGTTCTGCCTCTCCATCCTCCGGCGGCACGCGCAGGCGATCGGCTTCAAGGAGCGCTTCACGATTCTGGACTCTGCCGATGCGGCGGACGTGGTGGACATCCTTCGCACCAACAGCGGCTACCACAAGGGCGAGAAACGCTTCCCGCGCAAAAAGACGCTCTACAACATGTTCTCGGCGGAGCGCAACCGCGATCAGCCGCTTGAGCAGGTGGTGGAGACGCAGTACCCGCAGTTCATCCCGTACATGGATGCGCTGCACGACCTTGCCACGCAGTACGACCAGTACAAGCGGCAGCACAGCCTGATGGACTTCGACGATCTGCTCCTCCGCACGCTGGAGCTCTTTCAGCAGCATGATGACATCCGCCAGCAGGTGGCGACGCGCTGCCGGCATGTGCTGGTGGATGAGTACCAGGACACGAACCGCCTGCAGGCGGAGCTCGTGCGGCACTTCGGGTCGGTGCACGGCAACGTAACGGTGGTGGGGGACGACGCGCAGAGCATCTACCGCTTTCGGGGGGCGGACTTCCGCAACATCTTCGCCTTCCCCGAGCAGTTTGCCAACGCGCAAGTCCTGAAGCTGGAGGAAAACTACCGCTCCACCCAGGCCATCCTGGACCTGGCCAACCACCTCATCAAACAGGCCGAGCGGTCGTTCGACAAAGAGCTGGTGGCGGCCTCGGGGGAGGAGGGGGATACACCCGCGGTGGTGCCGGCCACGGACGCCCGCGATGAAGCCCGCTTTGTGGCGCAGATGATCCACGACCTGCGCGAGGGTGGCACGCCGCTGAACGATATGGCGGTGCTCTTCCGCAGCAGCTTCAACTCGTACGATGTAGAGGTGGAGCTCAACCGCAAGAACATCCCGTTCGTAAAATACGGCGGGATGAAGCTGAGCGAGGCGGCGCACATCAAGGACGTGCTGGCGCATCTGAAGGTGCTGGAGAATCCGGCGGATGCCGCCTCGTGGAACCGCGTGCTGCAGCTCCTGCACGGGATCGGGCCGAAAACAGCCGGGGACCTTATCGACTGGATCACGTCGGATGCGGAGGACCCCTTCACGCTGAAGGAGCGCTTCTACTCGGGGCGCTACGTGGAGGCCCTGAAGGAGCTCTTCAATCTGCTGCGCCGCCTCCGCACCGAGGAGCTACCGTTGATCGCGCAGGTGGAGGCGGTGGTGGAGTACTACGAGCCCATCTGCAAGGACACCTACTACGAGGACTTCCCCAAGCGGCTGCAGGATCTGGAGCATTTTGTGGGACTGGCGGAGAACGGCGGCAACCGCAGCGATTTCCTGGCGTCGCTTGCCCTCGACCCGATCGAGCTGACGGCGATGGACGCTGAGCCGACGGACGAGGACGAGCCGCCGCTAATCCTGTCGACCATCCATTCGGCGAAAGGGCTGGAGTTCTCCAACGTGTTCATCATTCATGCCCTCGAGGGGGTCTTGCCATCGGGGTATGCCCTGAAAGATCCAGAGGCTATTGATGAAGAACTGCGGCTGCTGTACGTTGCGGTGACGCGGGCGAAGGATGACCTGTTTATCTCCTACCCGATGCTGCAGTACCGGCGCTATCAGGGCGAGCACATGGCGCGGCCGAGCCGCTTCATTGAAGATGTGCCGGAGCGGCTGCTGGAGACGGTGCGCCTTGTAGAGGAGGATGCCGCGGAGCTTCCGGAGGCGCCGTCGCAGGAGCAATTACCGGCCGCAACGGGCGATGGCGCGACTGAGCAGGCGGAGGACTCCATCGACCCCACTGCGGATGCTGACGATCACCTGCCGTTTTAGTCTGCTGCACGTATGGCTACCCCTCACCCATCTGCTACCGTTCACGGACTGGCGATACAGGAAGTCGATGACTCGGCGCTTCCGGTGATCCATCGGCTCAACCAGTCTATCTTCGATGAGGAACGCGTCATCAACTCGTTCAACCGGAAGGGCCTGCTGATGCTGATGGCCTCCCTGCAGGATAGACCGGTCGGGTTCAAGATTGGGTATGAGAAGCAACCGAGTGTCTTCTACAGCGCGAAGGGGGGCGTCCTCCCGGAGGCCCGGCGGCAAGGCATCGCGCGGGCGCTGCTGGAGGAGATGCTGGTGGTGGTGGAAGCGCAGGGGTACCGGCGCTTCGTGTTCGATACGTTTCCGAACAAGCATCCGGGCATGACCATCCTGGCGCTGTCGATGGGTTTCTCGCTGGCGCGGGCAGACTACAACCACACGTATCAGGATTACCGCCTGCAACTGGCGAAGGAGCTGTAGGGGGGTGACATGGGGGGAGGGTTAGTGCCGATGTCCCCACCATGTCACCCCGAGGGAAGCGGAGCGACGAGGGATCTCCCATGCAGCGGAATGCCGCGGTGTATCACCGAAGAGTCCCGCGGGGCTTGCTACGACGAGGCATGTTGGGACGAACAGCCACTCCGAGACTTGGGGGATCCCCTCGATCGGAGTCGAGGGCAGGCTCTTCCTCCCGATGGTCGTCAGGATGATGGGGGGAGGGATGGTGCTGGTGCCTATCCCCTGTCATCCTGAGCGAGCCTGCGAGTGAAGGATCTCCCATGGAGAAGGGTGCCACGGTGTATGAACCGAGGCAACGGGCCAAATGCTACAATGAGGCACGTTGGGACTAACCGTCAAACCGGCACTTGGGGGATCCCTCGATCGGAGTCGAGGGCAGGCTCTTCCTCCCGCTGGTCGTCAGGATGACATGGGGGAGGAATGGTGCTGGTGTCCCAGCCTTGCTACGCTACGGACGCGGTAGCACCAGGCAATAAGGCATCAGGCTGTAACATCCCCCGTGTTGCGTCGTACCGCGCGGTGTTCGCGGGCCTGAAGAGGTCCGTGCGTAGTTTTCCTGTGTACTGTATCCCCGTTGCCCGTGCGCAAATTTCTGTTGGAGCTTTGGGAAGGGTTGCTCATCGCCCTGCGCGCGATCCGCGTAAACAAGATGCGGGCGATTCTGACGACGCTCGGCATCGTCATTGGCATCACGTCGGTGACGGCGATGGCCACGGTCATCAGCGGCATCGAGGAGCAGTTTGAGCAGGATATGGCCTCGCTCGGCGCCGACGTGCTTTACGTGGAGAAATGGCCGTGGGCGACGGGGCCGGGGTTTCAGTGGTGGAATTACGTGAACCGGCCGCGCGTTACGGCCGACCTGGCCGATGACATTCAGCAGCGCGCCCGGCTCGTACGCGCCACGGTGCCGGTGGTAGATACACGCACCTCCGTCCGGAGCGGGCAGGAATCCATCTCGGGCGTCCGGGTCAATGGCGTAACCGCTGCCTATCCGCGGGTGCACAGCGTTGACTTGCAGGCGGGGGCGTTCTTTAGCGAAATCGATGACCAGCGGGCGGGTCGCGTAGCCGTATTGGGCGCGGACATTGCCGACAACCTGTTTCCGGTCCGCAATCCCATCGGCGCCAATTTCCGCCTTGGCGGCGAGCGGTTTCGGGTGGTCGGGGTTTTTGAGCCGCAAGGCGGCGGTTTTGAGGGCGCCTCGCGCGATACCGAGCTTATGATTCCGTTCGATACCTTCCGGGGGCAGTTCGGCACGCGCTTCCGCGACGTGTCGGTGCAGGTGCGGGTCGCTTCGCCTCAGGTCATCACCGAAGCCCGAGAGGAGATCACCGGGGTGGTGCGCACGGCCCGGCAAATTGACGCACTGGAGGAGAATAATTTCGAGATCAACGAGCAGGAGAGCCTTCGCGAGCAGCTGGCGCCCGTGCGGCTGGCGATCTACTCCATCGGGATCTTCCTCACGGCGCTGGCCCTGCTGGTGGGGGGCATCGGGGTGATGAACATCATGTTTGTGTCGGTGAAGGAGCGCACCCGCGAGATCGGCATTCGTAAGGCGGTGGGGGCGCGCCGATCGACGATCCTGCTGCAATTTTTGATCGAGGCGGTGATTGTGTGCCTCATCGGCGGTTTGCTGGGGGTGTTGCTGTCGCTGCCCATCGCCTGGGCCATCAGCTTTGTCCTGCCCGCATCGCTGGGGCTGGGGGTCATCCTTCTTGCCTTCGGTATCTGTGTGATGGTCGGCGTGGCCTTTGGGCTGGCTCCGGCCTGGCAGGCCGCCAAAGCGCATCCCATTGAAGCCCTTCGGTACGAATAACCTTACTTGTGGCGTCGCATGTCTTTTCTTGAGACCTTCCGTTCGGCCCTGTCTTCGCTGCGCAGCAACGCGATGCGCACGGTGCTCACGCTGCTGGGCATGATCATCGGCGTGTTTGCCATCATCGTGGCCGTTACCGCCGTGCAGGTCATCGACGTCTACTTCAAAGAGTCGCTGCAGGTGCTCGGGTCGTCCACGTTTTCGGTGTCGAAGACGCCGGTGGTCAACATCGGTGGACCGGGCGACCGCTCCCTCCGCAACCGGCCGGACATCACCTATCAGCAGATTCAGCGCTTGCAGCGCAACCTGACGGTGCCGGCCGATGTGAGCCTCCGCGCGTGGTTCGATCGGGGGGCGGTGCGGTATCAGGACCGGGAGACGGAGCCTAATATTCAGCTGAACGGCACCGATGAGCACTTTCTCGGAAATTACGGCTACGACCTGGCCGAGGGCCGCTTTTTCACGTCGGAAGATGTACAGTTTGCCCGTTCCTACGTCGTGCTGGGCCACGAAAGCGCGGAGCTGCTCTTCCCCAACGAAACGCCGGTGGGCAAGCAGGTGCGCTTCGAGGGCAATCGGTACGAGGTGATTGGGGTGCTGGCCCCGCGCGGGAGCTTTCTTGGGTGGAGCCAGGACAACCTGATGGTAACCCCCGTCACCCGCGGATTTGTCAACTACGGCCGGTCCAACCGGGATATTGGGATGGTCAGCATCCGGGTCCCGCAGGATGCGCTGATGCCGGTGGCCATGGACGAGACCATCGGGCAGATGCGGGCCATCCGGAAGGTGCCGCCCGAGGAGGCCAACAACTTTGAGGTAAGCACCAACGACTCGATGCGTAGCACGCTGGACTCGTTTACGGCCACGCTGACCATTGGCGGGCTGCTGATCGGTGCGATTGCGCTCCTGGCCTCGGGCGTGGGCATCATGAACATCATGCTGGTGTCGGTCACCGAGCGTACCCGGGAGATTGGGGTGCGCAAGGCTGTGGGGGCGCGGCGGCGCGACATCATGCGGCAGTTCCTGACCGAAGCGTTTCTGCTTTGCCTGTTTGGCGGGGTCATCGGCATCTTACTGGGCGCCCTGGCGGGGAATGGGGTGGCTTTTTACTTCGGCATCAGCGCTGTCTTTCCGGTGTACTGGGCGATTGTGGCGATCGTGATCGTGACGCTCATCGCGATGGGCTTTGGCGGGTACCCGGCCCTCAAGGCGTCCCGGCTGGATCCCATCGAGTCGCTCCGGTTTGAGTGAGCACCTGCCCATTCGGGAAAATGGGTGGAAGAGCGATGGGGCTGGTTGCAGGTACGCGTGGCGACCCGTTTCTTGGCGATCAGAACGCCGCCTTCTTCGTCATGAACACGCCTGCTGATGTCATCTGCCACTGCCGCAAAAACCGCCGCCGCTGAGGCGGTGGTCTCGCTTATCTCTGATGGAATGATGCTGGGCCTCGGCACCGGGTCTACCACGGCCCTGGCGCTGGAAGCCCTGGGCGCCCGCATCCGCTCGGAGGGGCTGTCCGTGGCGGGCGTGCCTACCTCGTTTGCGGCAGAGCGGCTGGCCCGGCAGCATGGCATCCCGCTGACCACGCTGGACGCGGCGGAGCGGCTGCACCTGGCGATGGACGGCGCCGACGAGGTGGACGACGCGTTCCGCCTCATCAAGGGACGCGGGGCGGCGCACACGCGGGAAAAGATTGTGGCCGCTCAGGCGGACCGCTTCGTGGTGCTGGTCGATCCCTCCAAGATGGTGGACACACTGGGCACGCGGATGCCGCTGCCGGTGGAGGTGGTGCCCATGGCCGCTGGGCCGGTGGAGCGGGTATTGCAGCGGCTGGGGGCCAAACCGGAGCTGCGCATGGGGGAGAAGAAGGACGGCCCGGTCGTCACCGATCAGGGCTTTTGGGTGATCGATGCCCACTTCGATGCGATCACAGATCCCGCGGCGGTCAACCGCACACTCAACGACACGCCCGGGGTGCTGGACCACGGCCTGTTCCTGGGCCTGGCTACCGATGTGCTCATCGGCCAGGCGGATGGTAGCGTAGCGCACCGGACGGTGTAGGTGACCAGTTGCACCTCTGGATGCGGACCCTACTCCGCCTGATTGCTTTGCCCGTCATCCCCGAGCGCAAGTCCACCCCAACGGACGAAAGGGGGGAAAGCGTGTGGGAGTTTGGGGGGGGTGTTTAAACAGGAGCCTTTTGACCGGCGTCGCCCTCGCTCGTTTCACGCGCTGCGCCCACCATAACGGAAGAGGAGGGGAAAAGCGTGTGGGAGTTTGGGGGTGTGGGGGTGTCCAAACAGGAGCATTTGGATCGGCGTCGTCCTGGGCGCAGGATCGCGCCAGCGAGCCGAAGACGTGCGTGCGTTTTCGAGGGCCACCCCAAGCCGCTCAAACACCGTCCTTGTCGTTCCAGGCGAGATCAACAAAAAGCGCCCTGCCGCCAGTGAAGGCGACAGGGCGCGAAAAGCGTTGGATTGTCCGCTAAGCGCTACTGCAGGCGGAAGGTTACCGGCCATGACATGCGCACCGGGACGGGCCGCCCGCGCTGCCGGCCGGGCGTGAACTCGGTCTCCCGCAGCACGCGGATGGCTTCCTCGTCAGCGCCGGCGCCAATGCCACGCACCACCTGGGGGTTCTGCACGTTGCCGTTCTCATCGACCACAAACTGGACGATCACGCGGCCTTCTACACCAGCCCGGCGGGCAATGTCGGGATAGTTGATACGGTTCTGAATGCCGGCCATTCCTCCGACAGGCTCTGGCATGTCTTCCACAACCTCAAAGATCTCTGGCTCGTCATCGCCATCATCCTCGCTGCTTGGTGGAGGCGGGGGCGCATCCGGGACCTCGTCGGGATCGAACGACATGTCCATGTCGAGGTCCTCATCTGCGATGTCGGCGTCATCCGGCACTTCGACCGGTACCGGGGGGCGCGGGGGAGGCGGGGGCTCCTCGACCTGCTCGGTTTGCTGGATCTCCTCCATCTCGACGATCTCCTGATCCTGCATGACGATTTCGTCGCGGTCGCCGGGGGTCAGGTTCATCTGGAACGCGGCGACAGAGATAAGAAGCGCAATGACCATACCCGCAAGGACGCGGGTGCGGTAGTTCTTTTGCAGGTCAGCGCCTTCTTCTTTGCGAATGGCGGGCATGGAATGCGTCTGGCTTAGAAGAGGTAGAGGACGGGGCGCGTCCGTATGAAGTTACAGTGTGGTACCATGCCTGCGCTTCCCATGTTTCTTGAAGAGGCGTAGGCGTGCAGCAGGGCATGGCCTTGGGGTATGTAGCGAAGACACGTCAAGCATACAAAAGTTGCTGCACTCGTGCCAGTGCGCCCTCCGCCGGCCCACTCAGCGGTGTTCGATCTACTGCGCCGCATGTGTTGAGGGCTCTGCCGACCGGGGGAGCAGCGGATACACCAGGGCGAAGAGGCCTACGCTGCCCAGCAGCCCCAGGAGGTTGGCGACGACATCGCCGAGGTCGGCCGTGCGTTCATACGGTACGAGCATCTGCAGGCCCTCGGTGCCGAAGGCGCCTACCGCGCCAACGATCAGAACGAGCATGGCGCGGCGTGCCATGCGCAACTGGAGCGCCCACATCCACAGCAATCCAAACCCAAAAAAGAGCCCGAAGTGTACCACCTTATCGAAGTTTGCGACCTCTACGTCTGGCACATTCCCCGTGGGCATGGTGGTCGCGATAAGGATGCCCAGCGTCCAGAGTACAGCCAGGGCAAGGCGAAGGCGTGGCATATAGGCAGTGGTTAGTTAGCGGCGGTAGCGGGTGTGGAGAACCGTGGGCAGGGCCTCCAGCAGATCGGTAGCCACCATAGACGTAGCGGCGTGGCGGCTGGCGTAATGGTCAGCGGCCGCTCCACCGGTTTCCATGGCACAAAGCGCGGCATCCAGCGGCGTGAGGCCCTGGGCCAGGAGCCCGGTGATGGCGCCGGCCAGCACATCCCCCGAACCGGCGGTCGCCAGGGTGTGGCTTCCGGTAGCACCAACCACCACGGTGCCGTCGGGGGAGGCCACGACGCTGGGTTGGCCTTTGAGGAGCAGCGTGCAGTTCCAGCGGGCAGCGTAGACCCGTGCGGTGCGGATGGGGGAATCGAACGGTGCATCGTCGCCGGCCAGCCGCGCAAACTCGCCGGCATGCGGGGTGAGTACCCAGGAGGGGCATCCGCATTCGGCCAGCAGGGCTGGATCTGCCGCGAGCGCGTTCAGCCCATCGGCGTCAAGCACGAGCGGGAGGGTAGCCTCTTTGAGCAGGGTCTGCACAAACGCCTCCGTGCCTGCGTCGCGCCCCAGCCCGGGGCCCACCAGCAGGGCGTCTGCTTTGGCGAGCACCGGCTGCAGGGTGGTCAGGGCGGCGGGGCTGGTGATGCCGTCGGTGGAGGCGGGCAGCGTCAGCGTGGTGCCAGCGGTAAAGCCCTGCTGTACGGTAGCCTGGGCACCCTCCGGCACGGCGGTGGTGACGTAGCCGGCTCCCATCCGGGCAGCGGCCTGGGCACTCATGAGCGGCGCGCCGGGCATGTCGGGATGTCCCCCGACGATGACGGCATAGCCGGCGCTGTACTTATGGGCAGAGGGGCTCCGGGTGGGCAGGCGCTCGGTGACCGCCGCATCGGTGGGGTAGCGGGCGCAGGCGTCGGGCGCTGCCGCCATCGCCTCCGCGATGAGATGCGGCGGAATGCCGATCTCCACGACCCGCACGTGTCCGGCATGCTGCGGGCCGTCGCCCAGCACCAGTCCGGCCTTCAGTCCGGCCATGGCTACGGTGAGCGTAGCCCGGACGGTGGGGGGCTGCGCGGCACCGGTGTCGCTGTGAAGGCCGGTGGGGATGTCCACGGCCACGACCGGGGCACTGCGTTCGTTCAGCCAGCGCACCAGCGAGGCGATGGGCTCACGGGGCGCACTGGTCAGGCCGGTGCCCAGCAGCGCGTCGATATACAGATCTGCGCCCGCCCACGCGTCAAGGGTGGTGCCGGCTTCATAGGGCCGCAGCGTCAGGCGCGTCTCCGGGAGGGCGTGCAGCAGGCGCAGGTTGCGCGCCGCATCGGGCGCCAGGGTTTCCGGGTCGTCGGTGGTGAGGAGGACGGTCACCGTAGCGCCTCGAGCATGGAGGACGCGCGCCATCACCAGTCCGTCGCCGCCATTGTTGCCTTTGCCGCAGCAGCAGACGACGTGCTGCCCGGCCATGGCGCCAAACCGGGACTCCATCGCACGGATCGCCGCGCGCCCGGCCGATTCCATCAGGGTGTGCCCGTCGATGCCAAACGACGTCATCGTAGCGTCGTCAGCATGCTGCATGGCAGCGGCAGAGAGCAGGGGCAGCAGCGCCTCCGGGGTTTCAGGAGCACTAACGGGGGTGCGAGCGGCAGACGGCATCATGGGCGGGGCAGGGGGATGCGGATGGGGTCATCGATGACGGTTTCCCAACGGGCACGCACGTCCTCGGTGCCATCCACCCAGCGGATGGGCTCGGCTGGACGGTAAGGTGTGATGGTGCCGCCATCCCACCGGCCGCTGCCCTGCACATCGACGAAGAGGCGCAGGCGGTAGGTATCCTCTGGGAGCTCTTCGAACAGGAAGGCCCCATCCTCGGCGGCCTCCGTCGTCCGGTAGGGCGTCTCGTCATCAGAGGCCCGGCCGCGGTAGAGCTCCACGATGATGGGGCCGTCGGTGTGGCGCGAGTCATCCGCATCCTCAACGACCGCCGTGCCGGCCAGGCTCCCAAGGGCGTCGCGCGGGATGCGCTGGACCCGGCGGACGAGCAGGCTGTCGGCCTCTTCGCTAAGCCCGCGGGGATCTACCGTCACGTCCACGATTTCGCCAGGATCCAGAGGCGGATCGAACCGCAGCTCAACGGTGGTGCCGTTGGTTGTGGTGGGCTGCACCGTGCGTGCCGCGCCGGTGGTGTCGGCCGCGCTGATGCGTTCCGCCAGCACCTCGGCCGGGGGCGGTCGGCTAAACTGCACCTCCGGATAGGTTCCGGGTTCAAGCACTTCAGGATCGGGCGGAGGGGGCGCTTCGTCCTCCGATGCAGCCTCATCCTGTCCTTGTGCCCGACGGTCGGCGCGGTCGTCCGTCGCTGCGGCTTCCGGGGTGAACGATTCAAAGCGCAGTTCGGGGCCGTCGGTGGGCAGGTCAGGATCGACCTCCAGGGAGTCAGGCTGAGCCGGCGCGCGGTTACCGCTACGGTCCATAACACCTGCGGGCGTCACCACGTAGCGGCCCGGCGCCAGCGGTTCGGTTGCCAGATGCACCTCCCGGTCGCTGTCGGGGTGCATCCACACGTCTTGTACGGCGATGGTCCCGCCGTCTACAGCCGCGAGGGTCCAGGCATCGGGTGCGCGGTCGTCCAGCGCAACGCTTTCCGTAAACCGCACCTGTAAGTGCGTGGCCGCCCGGGCCCGCGCCCGCTGAATGGTGGGCGGGATGGTGTCGATGGACGTCAGAAGCCACGGCGCCTCGATGGAGGACGGCCACGGCGTGTCCGTTTCCAGCCCATCAATACCCGGCACGTCGGTAGTGAGCGTATCGACCGGAATTGCGGGCGTCAGCGAGAGGGTATCGAGGAGGGCAGGTCGCGTCTCCGTTGGGGCCGTGGCCTGCGTGGTGTCGGCATCAGCCGCCGGGAGATCGGTTTCATCCGGGGCCGTTTCGGGGTCCGCTGCCGCATCGGGGGGGGCGTTGCGCACCTCATCGGCGATGGCCTCCTCCTCAATCAGGGTAGTGTCCGGCATCGGCAGGTCCTCATCCTCGGGGGCAGCATACAAGATGGGGACGGGAGGCACCGCGAAAGCTTCGTCCGGATCTGGGCGGCGGTTCCGGTTGCGGTCGTCCACCGCCACCACATAGTACGGCTGTTCCTGCATGAACGAGAAGCTGAAGGTGCCTTCGGCGGAGGTCTGCGTGCGGTAGGCGGGGCGCTCGGGGAGCGTATCGGGCGGTGCGCCCTCCGGCGCCGGATACGCGAACACATCGACGGCTTCGGCCGGGGCGTTCGCGCGGGTGTCCATGACGCTGCCCGACAGCGCGCCGCGGTTGATGCGGTCGCCGGTGGCAAAGGCCAGCACCAGGGGCTCGGGCAGGTTCACGTTGCGGTAGGTGCTGAGGTCGGTGTCGAGGGTGAGGATGTACGTCGTGTTGGGCTGGAGGTCCTCTGGAAAGGTGATCTGCACGCGGCGCCCGCTCCAGTTGATCTCCGGCCGCCCGTCCATCGGGGGGCTGATGCTAAGGGCCTGCGCCAGCGAGTTCTGGTTCATGTGGCGCGTAAAGCGCAGCTCTACCGTATCGCCCGAAAAGTTGGTCGTCCCCGTTTCGGGCGTGGCTTGCTCTACAATGGGAGGGGTATCGTCGGGCGGACCGCCGGAGGGCGCCTGCGGTACGGCACAGCTTGTGAGCGCGGTGGTCAGCAGCCCCAGCACGAGCACCACAGCGCTCCAATACATCCGGCGCGGGGACATCAACAGCATGGCAGGCAAGCGGAAAGGAGAATCCAACAGGAAAGGCAACGCAGCGCCCCGGCAGGTACGGGCGTCAGTACCCGTAGATCGAAAAGTCATCCCGCCGCATATGAAGCGCCAGCACGATAGCCAGCATGCCGGTGTGTGCCAGCAGCGCAGACCCGCCGTACGATACGAAGGGCAGCGGCAGGCCGATGACCGGCAAAATAGCCGTTGCCATCCCGATATTAATGAACACGTGCACCAAAAAGACCCCCGTTACGCCAGCGGCGACGAGGGTACCGAAGGGATGCTTCACGCGGGCGCCCAGCAGCACCAGGCGCGTCAGCAACAGCGCAAAGAGGCCCAGCAACAAGATGCCCCCAATGAACCCAAACTCCTCCCCAATGACGCTAAAAATGAAGTCCGTCGACTGCTCGGGCACGTAGGCGCCCTGCGTCTGTGTGCCCTCCATGTAGCCCTTGCCCGTGAGCCCTCCCGAGCCGATGGCGGCTTTGGACTGCACGAGGTGAAAGCCTACGCCCATCCGGTACTCCTCGGCGCCGGGGTTTGTGAAGGAGAGCACCCGGGCGACCTGATAGGGTTTGAAGATGTAGGTGAGCGCCACCGTAAGAGCAAGCACCACGCCCCCGTTGAAGATGCCGGCGAGCGCCGTCAGCAAGCGGTCGCGGGTCCACCACAGAAAGGCACCAACCATCAACGCCACGTAGACGAGGGCGGCGGGGAGGTACACGATCGCCAGGTACCCCGCCAGGGCAGGGGAGATGAGCAGCGTGATGATGGCAATGGGCAGCCCGCTCCAGAACAGCATCACCGGAATCATGGCCAGGAAGACGAGGGTGGTGCCGGTATCGTTCTGCATAGAGATCAGAATGGCCGGCAGCAGAATCAGCCCCACCGCATACAGGGCCGAGCGGAGCTGGGAGGTTTGCGGGCGCTGCGACGACAGCATCCGAGCCACAGCCAGCAGGGTGCCCACCTTGGCCAGCTCCGAGACCTGCAGCCGCACGGGCCCGACCACGAGCCAGGCGGTGGTGCCGTTGATCTCTCGCCCAAAGAGGAGCGTGGCCACCAGCAGCAGAATCAGCGCGCTGTAGACCCAGTAGGCACTTTTCTGATAAAACCGGATGGGCAGCAGCAAGGCCGTCACCACGCCCACGAGGCTAATGAGCGCCCACATCGCTTGCCGCGAAAAGCTCTCGCGGACGCTGGCCAGCAAGAACTCAGCCGCCGGTCCGTTGGTGCTGCTGTAGATGGCTACCAGCCCCGTGCCCACGAGCGCCAGCCACAGCACCAGGGTCGTCCAGTCGAGTTGTCGGTACCAAGTATTCATGCAGATGCGTGAAAACGCACAGGAGTGGGGTAGGAGCGGCTACGGTTGGCGCAGTTCAACGGACGCTTGGCCGCCCGCGCGGCGGACGGGGGCGCTCTCCAGCTCGTTGACGAGCCGGTTGATGTGGAAGTCCCGGATCCAGGACTGTTCAATGCCGCCCGTCAAGTACTGCTCCGCCATCATACTGGCGATGGGAGCGGCCACCGTGGCGCCGTAGCCCGCGTTTTCCACCATCACCGCAATGGCAATCTCGGGGTCGTCGTAGGGAGCAAACATGATAAACACGGAGTGATTCTCGCCATGGGGGTTCTGCGCGGTGCCCGTTTTGCCGGCCGACGGGATGCCGGGGATTTGCAGGTTGCGCCCCGTTCCGTGCTCCATCGCCATCTGCATGCCTTCCCGAACGGTATCGAAATGTTCGGCGTCAAAGGGGAGCTGCTGCGGCGCGGCGCGCTCCGGTACGCGGGCGCGGCCCGTATCGTTGTTGACCATGCGGTTCACCAGGCGAGGCTCATGCAGGGCGCCCCCGTTGGCCAGCGCCGCCGTAAAGCGCGCCAGCTCCAGCGGCGTGACGAGCATGTCGCCCTGCCCAATGCCCAGGATGATGGAATAGCCGGGGGTCCAGCCGCGCGGATACGTCCGGTTATAGTAGGCGGAGTCGGGGATGAGGCCGGTCGTCTGCTGCCCGATGTCAATGGAGGTGCGTTCGCCAAAGCCTGAGGCTCGGGCGTAGGACGCAAACGTGTTTACATCGGTGCGCATCATCATATCGTAAAAGAACGTGTTGCACGAGACCTGGATGGCCTCTTTGATGTCAATGGCGCCATGGGCGGTGCTGTTATGGTCGCGAAAGACGCGGCCACCAAGGCGGTAGCCGCCCCCACAGCGCGTGGTGCTGTGCGGGGTGATGAGGCCTTCTTGCAGGCCCAGCAGGCCCATAAAGGGCTTCCAGGTGGAGCCCGGCACCATACGCATCATGGTGGCGCGGTTGAAGAGCGGCCGGTCGATGCCCGTGGTGAGGGCTTGCCACGTCGCTGAGTCCACCGAGCGCGAGAAGATGCCTGGGTCGTAGTCCGGCATGCTGACCAGGGAAAGGATATCGCCGTTGTTAGGATCCAGGGCGACCACCGCGCCGCGTTTGTTCACCATGAGGGACTCGGCCAGCGCCTGCACGCCGGCGTCGAGGCTCAAGTGCAGGTCGTAGCCTGATTCCGGCGGGAGGTCCTGCGCGCCATCCTGGTAAGCGCTGACCTCCATGCCGTGCACGTTTACAAACTTAAAGGCACGGCCCAGTTCGCCGCGCAGGAGCTCTTCGTACTGATTCTCAATCCCGGCTTTGCCCACAAGGTCGCCGGGCCGGTACCCGCGGGGCCGTAGCTGTTCGAGCTCCGGCCGGGTGATCTCACGGACGTACCCGAGGGCATGGGCCGCCCGAGCGTCGGTGTGGTAGCGGCGGCGCTGCTCTACCTCATACGCCACGCCCGGTAGCCGGTACAGGTTTTCCTGGATGCGGCTAAACTGCTCATACGGGACCTCGCGGAACGAGCGGCTGGGCCGGAAGGCGCTCCACTGCCGGGCTTCTTGCAAGCGGGCGCTCACCACGGAGTCGGGCACGGCCAGAAGGTCGGCCAGTAGCTCGGTTCGCTCACCATTGAAGTAGCGCGGCGTAAGCAGGATGGTATACGTCGGCTCATTGTCCACCAGCAGGTCCCCGTGCCGGTCGAAGATAAGCCCACGGGCCGGTTGCAGGGTCGTGCCGCGTACCGCGTTCATCTGCGACTCCCCGGTGTACGCCGAGTGGTCCACCAGCTGCAGCTGCACGAGGCGCAAGCCCAGCACCACCAGCACCACCAGGATGGCGCCAATGAAGAGTCGAATGCGAAGGTGATCAGTTTCCATACAGTCCGTTGGGTTACGGCGCGCGCAGGAAGGCGACGCGCAAGCTACTGAACAACAGCTAAAAACAACAGGGATAGGGGGCTACGGGCAGTCCTGTGTATGTATACCCCCGCCGGTTGAAGCAAGCAGTAACAGCGGTTGAGGGTTCAACGGCAGGAGGGTGATCCTACGGGCGCTGTGCGAGGAAGCCTCCTTGGTCCCTTCCCTGAGGCAGCGCTTCGGCCTACGATATACATCGGTAGAGGCAACGAAGCATAGTGTTCACCGCATAACGAGGGAAGGGATCCGTACCCTGACACAACAAATACAGTACCTGATGCTTACGAAGCCAATATCCGACAAGCCCGAGGTACCCATGAGCGCCCGCCCCCCCACCGTGGCATCCGTCATTGTAACATCCAGCACGTAGAACGCACCGAACAGGTGATTTGAAGGTGCGTTGAAATACTTGTAGTACGATTCATATCATGGAAGTTTTTTCTCACGGCCCCACGCGCATCATGCACAGGTCCTGGCTTCTCACGCCCGTCGTTGTACTCCTGCTCTGGTCGCTGGGGATGACGCTGCCTACATCGGCACAATACTTTGGACGCAATAAAGTCCAGTACGATGATTTCGATTTCCGCTCCTTTCAAACGGAGCATTTCGATATCTTCTACTACCCAGAATTTGAGCAGGCTGCGCGAGATGCGGGCCGGATGGCGGAGCGCTGGTACCGTCGCCACTCGCGCACCTTCTTGCGTGATTTCCGGGAGCGCAAGCCCATTATCTTTTACGCCAACGACACGGACTTTCAGCAGACGAACATCATTCGCGGCAACATTGGGCAGGGCGTGGGCGGAGTGACGGAATCGCTGAAAGAGCGCGTGGTGATGCCCATGACGGGGGTGTATGCAGACACCGACCATGTGCTGGGCCACGAGCTGGTGCACTCCTTTCAGTTCGATATTGCGCTTGCTCGGGCCGATACCGGGCGCTTTGCCATGAACCAGCTGCGGCTGTGGATGATTGAGGGCATGGCCGAGTACCTGACGTTGGGGCGCGAGCATCCCCACACCGCCATGTGGCTGCGGGATGCCACGCTGCGCGACGACCTGCCGACCATATCGGATCTCGACACCGGTCGGTATTTCCCGTACCGCTTCGGGCAGGCATACATGGCCTACATCGGCGGGAAGTATGGCGATACAGCGGTAACCAACCTGTACAAGCTGGCCGGTCGTGCGGGCGTAGAGGGCGCCATGGCCTTCACCCTGGGCATCAGCTCAGATTCGCTCTCCAGTGAATGGATTGATGCGGTGAAGACGGGCTACGAGCCTCTGATGGAGGGGCGTACCCACCCCGATAGCGCGGGCACCCGCATCCTGGCGGGCGACATGGACTCGGGCGACATGAACCTCTCGCCAGCCGTTAGCCCGGATGGGCGCTATGTGGCCTACCTCTCCGAGCGCGATCTCTTTAGCATTGACCTGTTTGTGGCGGATGCCGAAACGGGTGAGGTGTTGCACCGCCTGCGTTCGCGCCAACGCGACCCACATACGGATGCTATCCGGTTTATAGACTCCGCTGGCTCGTGGTCGCCCGATGCCGAACGCTTTGCGTTTGTCACGTTCCGTGGCGGCCGTAACCAGATTTCCATCTGGGAAATCGGAAGCGACCAGGTGCGGCAGCGCATCTCAGTCGATGGCGTCTCGGCTATCCGAAACCCGGCCTGGTCGCCCGATGGCCGGCGCATCGCCTTCGCGGGAATGGATGGTGGGCTGAGCAACCTGTACGTGATGGACATAGAGACGCGGGAGGTGCGTCAGCTTACCAATGATCGCCACGCGGACCTGCAGCCCACGTGGTCGCCCGACGGCACCCGCCTGGCCTTTAGCACCGATCGTGGACCAGAGGGCACGGACTTCGACCGCCTCCGCTTTGCCCGGCAACGCATCGGTCTCATCGATGTGGAGACGCGCGAGACTGAGGTGCTCCGGCCGTTCCGCCGAGGCACGCACCACAACCCGCAGTTCGCTCCTGACGGGCGCAGCCTCTACTTTATTTCCGACCATGACGGCTTTAAGGACATCTACCGGATGGATCTGGATACGGAGGAGCTCTTTCAGGTGACGGAAATCAAGACTGGGGTGAGTGGCATTACCGCCCGGTCGCCGGCTATGTCAGTCGCCCAGCAGAGCGGCAAGATGATGTTCTCTACCTTCTTCGATACCAACTACACGGTGTTCTCGCTGACGCCGGAAGAAGCGCAAGGCGAACGGATGCCGGAGCGGTTTGCGTACTCCGTGAGCGACCGGATGCTGCCGGGGGAGGCGCGAGCCGGTGGGGCCCACGAAGGGCTGGCCGGGGCTGCTTTTGAAGAAGAAGCCGCTGAGCCGATATCGGATGACGCGCTACACACCGCTATTTTTGGGTCGCCAGCCACTGAAGCAGGTGCAACAGCCTCTGCTGGCGGTACGCCTACGACACCGCGCAGCGAGCACCTCGTGCTGGCAGATCACGTCCGCAACGCGCCGGGGGCGGCCTCGGAAGCTGGTTCGGCAGATGCGCTCAGCGCCCCGGTAGGTGCAGCACCGCCGTCGGATGCAGAGGCTCCAGCGCACGTCGCTCGGGCTACGCACACGGATGTTGCCGCTTCGGCGCCCGGCGAACGGGCGGCTTCGCCTCCCTCGGGCATTTCGATGGCTGCACAGGAGAACTTTCTGCCCACGCTCCACCAGGGTGGCAGCGGGCACAATGGCTCCATCACCGGACACACGCTGCGCAGCGTAGCCGCTGATACCACGGATCAGCAGGACGCCGAGACGCAAGAGCGCCTGCGGCGGCGCGCCGGTGTGCTCCCCGGCGCTGATGATGACGAGCGGCCCCGTGCGGGCATTCTGCCGCCGTTTGTGAGCTCGGGCGAAGGCATCGTCGAAGATTACCTCGCCGATGCAGATACGGGGCTGCCGCCAGACGCAGGCGGCGAGTCGCAGCGGTACCGGCCACGCCTGACGCTGGATGCCGTGGCCCCGCCCTCGGTAGGGGTGCAGGTCGGCGGTCCGTTTGGTGGCGGCGTGGCTGGCGGCGTCGGGTTCTTCTTTAGCGACATGCTGGGTAACCACAGCCTGGACCTGGCCGTGCAGGCCAACGGCAGCTTCCGCGACATCGGGGGGCAGGCGACCTATCGCAACCTGGGCAGCCGCGTGAACTACGGAGCCACCGCCGGCCACATTCCCTTTGCCTTTGGGCAAGTCTTCCAGGGCGTCGATCAGACCGGCCAAAATCTTGTCGTGGAAGAGCGCATCCAGCGCATCTTTATCCAACAGTTTTCTGGGCTGGTGTCGTACCCCATTTCACAGACGCGGCGCTGGGACTTCAGCGCGGGCGTGCAGCGCTATGCTTTTGAAGCGGACGTCCGACGGTTCTTTGTACAGGGCCCGCGGGCCGGGCAGTTTGAGGAGGAACGCTCCTCGCTGCGCGACCCCATCTACTTCTTCCAGAGCAGCCTGGCGTACGTCGGGGACACCTCCTTCTTCGGCTTCACTTCGCCAATCTCGGGCGAGCGGTTTCGCATTGAGGCCTCCCCCCGCCTGGGCACCCGCAGCTTCGTCTCTGGCGTGTTTGACTACCGGCGCTACATGTTCTTCAACCCGCTGACGGTGGCGTTCCGCGGGCTCCACCGGGGCAACTACGGGCTCAGCCTGGAAGAATCCATTGACGGTACCCGCATCGGGCAGGAGTTCTTGGGCTTTGCCTACAACCCCGGCTTTCTCCGCGGCTATAGCTTTACTACCTTCAACTTCACCGAAGAGTGCCAGACCGAAGCTGGACAAGACTTCGATTGCGTCGCTCCGCTTCAAGGCACGCGAATGGCGCTTGGTAGCGTTGAAGCCCGCATCCCACTGCTGGGGGTAGAGGACTTTGGCTTGCTGAACTTCCCCTTCTTGCCCACCGAGTTGGCCTTCTTCGCGGATGCCGGGCTGGCCTGGGACCGAGGGGATAATCCGCTTGACCTCCTGCGCTTCAACGACGACCTGACCGAGCGTGGTATCTTGTCCAGCGTGGGGGCCTCTGCCCGAGTCAACTTGCTCGGGGCGCTCGTCTTTGAGCTGTACTACGCCTATCCGTTCCAGCGCCCGCAGCGCGGGGGGCACTTTGGGCTGGTGCTCACGCCGGGCTGGTAACGCTGCTGCCGCGGTCACACCAGCAGCGTCGCTTTCAGCACGGCCACGGCCTGCCCACCCAGCTGCACGCGATCGTTTGTGTGCTGCATACGAACCACGCCGCCTCGTGCAGAGGCCTGGTATCCGGTAAGCTCGTCACGGCCCAGCACCCGGTGCCAGTACGGCGCCAGGGCGCAGTGCGCAGAGCCCGTGACCGGATCCTCCGGCACGCCCACACGGGGGGCAAAGAAGCGAGACACCACGTCGTATGCTGAATCATCGCTCGGGGCGGTAACAATTACGCCGCGGGTATCGATGGTTGATAGGCGGGTGAGGTCCGGCGTGAGCGCTCGGACCGCCGCGGCGGTCTCCAACTGCACAAGGTAGTCCATGCGGTTACGGGCAATCGTCACCGCAGCGGGCGTTCCAAGGGCTTCGAGGAGCCCGTCCGGCGGGTTTACCGCATGGGGCGGCTCCGCCGGGAAGTCAAGCCAAATCATCTCGTCTGCGTAGCGGGCTTCAAGCACCCCACTGGCCGTGTGGAACGTCACCGTGGCGTCCGCAGCCACCGTGCCGCCGGCATACAGCCAGTGCGCCGACGCCAGCGTGGCATGCCCGCACAGGTCAACTTCTGTGGTGGGCGTGAACCAGCGGAGGTGGTAGGCGGGCGCCTCGGAAGTAGGGGCGTTGTGCGCCACCAGAAAGGCCGTTTCCGACAGGTTCATCTCCCCGGCAACCTGCTGCATCCAGGTATCTTCAGGAAACGCAGGCAGCAGGCACACCGCTGCGGGGTTGCCCCCAAACGGGGTGTCGGTAAACGCATCGATCTGATGAAGGACGTAAGCCATGGCGATCAGGGAAAGCAGGAAACGGGTGGCGGAAAGATGGCTGCTGGCGGCACACAGGACAGCATACCAGCCGATGCCGAAGATAGGGTAAGATACGCCCTCCGACCGAAAACGCTTCCAGCGGCTCATGTAAGCGGTTGCAGGGACTCAATAAAATCTTTATGTTCCAGCAGCCTTGCCCCTCAGCCAGCCCAAGCCTATGGACTTTCCCATTAGCAACCTCGACCTGGTCATCATCGCGGGGTACTTCCTCGTGGTCTTCGGCATCGGGTATTACATCTCCAAGCGGATTGACACCGGGGAAGACCTGTTCCTGGCGGGGCGTTCGCTGATGTGGGGCACCATTGGACTGTCGCTCTTTGCCTCTAACATCTCCAGCACCACACTGATTGGGCTCGCGGGCGATGCCTACAGCACGGGTATTGCCGTGTCCAACTACGAGTGGATGGCCGGGGTCGTGTTGGTCTTTATGGCGTTTTTCTTCATCCCGTTCTTCATCAAGTCGCGGCTGACGACAATTCCGGAATACCTGGAGAAGCGATTCGATGTGCGCTCGCGCAAGTACTTCTCGGGGCTTACCATCCTCACCAGTATTCTGATTGATGCGGCCGGGGGGATTTACGCGGGCACGTTGGTGCTGCAGATGTTCTTTCCAGAACTGCCCTTCTTGTGGACGGCCTTTGGGCTGGCCCTGGTGGCTGGGCTTTACACGGCTGCGGGCGGGCTGGCGGCGGTGGTCTACACCGATGTGATCCAGGCCGTTATCCTATTTTTCGGCTCCTGCGTGATCGCCTTTCTGGCCTTTCAGCAGTTCGACTTCTCGTGGGAGGCGGCCACCGCGGCCCTGCCGGACGGGCACCTTTCCAAGATCCACCCCATCGACAACCCGGAGGGCCGCCTGCCCTGGCTGGGGACGCTGATTGGGGTGCCCGTGCTGGGGTTTTACTACTGGGGCCTCAACCAGTACATCGTGCAGCGCGTGCTGGGGGCGAAGGACCTTAAAAACGCCCGCTGGGGCGCGTTGCTGGGTGGGCTGCTGAAGCTGGCGCCCCTGTTCATCATGGTGCTGCCCGGGGCGTGGGCACTCACGCTGTACCCCGGCCTGGATCAGCCAGACCTCGTCTTCCCCACGCTGGTGACGGAGCTCCTGCCGGTGGGCTTTGTGGGGCTGGTGCTGGCTGGCTTGGTTGCGGCTATTATGTCGACCATCGACTCCACCCTGAACGCTGCCTCCACCCTCATCACCGTCGACTTTGTGCAGCCGAACAAGCCCGATATGACGGCCGAGCAGATCGGTACGCTCGGGAAGTGGGTGACGCTCATTCTGATGATCGTCGCCGCGCTCTGGGCGCCCGCCATCCGGGAGTTTCCCGGGCTCTGGAATTACATCCAGTCGATGCTGTCCTTCCTGGTGCCGCCGGTGGTAGCTGTGTTTCTCCTGGCGGTGTTCTGGCCACGGATGGGGCGCCACAGCGCGTTCATCACGCTGGTGGGCGGCCACATCCTCTCGTTTGGGATTTTCCTGTTGTGGATCACAGACATCGTGGGCTTGCACTTTACGATCATCGCCGGCATCCTGACGGCGCTCTGCCTGGTGCTGGCCATTGGGGCGGCGCTGGTATTTGACGAGGTCCCGGCTAAAGAAAAGGTGGTGGGGCTTACGTGGAGCAACCGGACGATCGAGCCGGCGGAGGATCTGCCGTGGTTCAAGGACTACCGGTACCAGTCGGTGGTGGTGCTAAGCATAACGGTGGTACTGCTCATCCTCTTCTGGTAGGCAGGTCCCGTAGCCTCACAGGGCTAAAGCAAAGCGGCCCTGCCCACACACCGTGGGGCAGGGCCGGCAAGAACGGCGTGCATAAACCAAGCAGGCACGGTGAGTTTACACGAAATCGTCCGCGTTGAGCTCGTCCTCAAGGGGTTCTCCGGTACTGAGCGACATCAAGTGAAACGCGTCGATAGCGCTCAGGTGAAAGCGCAGGCATGGGCTGGGCGTGGTGGTCGAGAGGTCCAGTGTGCGCTCGCCCAGGAGAAAGACGTCGGTAAGGTAGATGTAGTCGCTATCGGCGTCGGAAGCGTCCTGGTCGAAGGCTGCCTGCAGCAGCCCGATGGTTTCCGTTACCGTATCCGAGGGTGCGTCGCCGGCAATGTCCTCCAAGTCCTCCCGTGCCCGGTCGTGGAAGTCAGCGGCGCTGGTCATCACGCCCGATACCGGTCGGCCGTCGATGTACAGGGTAATGGGAAGGTACACCTGCTGCTGCTCAACGATGAGGGTAAGGCGCTGCAGAAGCGGGTCAATGTGTCCGGCCATAGGGGGGAAGTAGTAGATGGAAAAGCATGGAAGGCATAATTCGGAATCGCAAACTGGCACATGTGGGGCATGATGTCAAGCCCCAACGTGCCGGCACGCCACATCGTAACAGTCCGCCATCATCAGCTTATGCTCTTGCTTGTGAGGTGTGACTCCAGAAAAAAGCGGCGGCGCGCACGCGAATGGAGGCCCTCCAGGCTTCAGCCATGTCGGCGGCCACCTCGCCCACCAGAAAAAGCGCCTGCGGCAGGGGGCGCCTGTCGATGAGGACAGGTGCTATGGCGATACGTCCGGGTCTACATCTTTGTAGCGCAGAAAGACAAAGTAGTAGATGGTCGCGATGAAAAAGCCGCCCCCGATGATGTTGCCAATCGATACAAGCACGAGGTTGGTGGCAATGCTGGTGATGGTGATCTGCGCCGGAAGGTCAAGGCCCACGCCGTCCACTTTGGTGATGAGGGCAAGGAAAAACTGAAACATGTTGCCCGTGCTGTGCTGGAAGTTCATGGCGGGCACAGCGGCTACCGGGACGAGCAACGCGATGAACTTGTCCGTAACCGATCGTCCGGCCATCGCCAGCCACAGGCCGGAGCAGATGAGCATGTTGCCGAAGATGCCAATGATGATCGTCTGGAGCGGCGAAAACGACAGCTTGAACGCTGAAATAGTTTTAGCCGTCTCGATGAGGGCCCCGTCGAAGATGGTAGCCACACCTGAGAAGAAAAACAGCGTCACGATACCCACAGCGCCCAGCAGGTTGGAGAAAAGCACCAGCGACCAGTTCCGGGCCACCTCGTATAGCGACACTTTGCCCGAGGCGAGGGCCATAGCTGAGAGGTTGTTGGTCGTGAAGATCTCTGCGCCGGATATGAAGGCAATGATGTAGCCTACCGCATAAAACAGCGGCCCAAGCACAGCACCGGTCCCTCCGCTAATCTCGGGGTGGGACATGAGAAACAGCTCATACATCGCCCCAAGCGAGATGAAGGAGCCGCCCATAAACCCGAGCACCATCGTTTTGTAAGCCGGGAAGCGGGTCTTTTTGACCCCTTTTTTCAGTACCCGCTCCGCGATCTGATCGGGCTCGTACGCATCCAGCGTAAACGCACCGCTGGTGCTGGGATCAGGCGAGGCATCGGATGCGCTCATGAATGGAGGTTAAGGTGGGAGGCAACAGCGGTGGAAGCTGCACGCGGGCGCCAGTGCGGAAGTAGCCGGTGCGGAAGTAGCGTGTGGCTGCTACGAGATGTCCCAGGTATCGGCATCGTGGAAAAGGGTGGCCAGGTCGCCGGTGCCCCGGCGTTCCACCAGGCCGCCGATCTGCGTGTGGAGTAGCTCGTCGTAGGTTGCCCGCTCCTCGCGGTAAATGACGCCAAACGGGCGTGGCAGGTCCTCCTGCCAGTACATCCGCCCCACGAGCTGGGCCATCTCTTGGCTTGTTTCGTCATACACGAGACAGTCATCTACCGACCAGCGGCCGTTCGTCAGCTCGATGGGTTTCAGCTGGAGGCCCTCCAGCCGTACGCCGCGGGTGCCGTTATCGTAGGTGAGGGGCGCGCCGTCTTCAAGGAAGAGGGCCGCTTTGGCTTTCGTGGCCCGCTCGGTGAAGTCAAAGAAGGCGCCGTCGTTAAAGATATTGCAGTTCTGGTAGATCTCAACGAGCGCAGCCCCCCGGTGGTCATGCGCGCGCTTCATCGTGGCCTTCAGGTGCTTCGGGTCGCGGTCCATCGTGCGCGCCACAAACGAGGCATCCGCGCCCAGCGCCACGGCGACCGGGTTGAAGGGGTGGTCGATGGAGCCGTAAGGCGTGCTTTTGGTGATCTTGCCCTGCTCGGATGTGGGGCTGTACTGCCCTTTGGTGAGGCCGTAGATCTGGTTGTTGAAGAGCAGGATCTGCAGGTCCACGTTGCGGCGCAGTACATGGATCAGATGGTTGCCGCCGATGGAGAGGGCGTCGCCATCCCCGGTGACGACCCATACGTCCAGCTCGGGGCGGCTCGACTTCAGCCCGGTGGCAAACGCCGGCGCACGTCCGTGGATAGAGTGGAAGCCATACGTGTCCATGTAGTACGGAAAGCGCCCCGAGCAGCCAATACCGCTCAGAAAAACGATGTTTTCCTTCGGCACGTCCAGTTCGGGCATCAGGCGCTGGACCGTAGCCAGAATGGCGTAGTCGCCGCAGCCCGGGCACCAGCGGACATCCTGGTCCGAGGCGAAGTCTTTCCGGGTGAGGCCGTCGGCCCCATCCCCTCCGGACGGCCCCGTCGGAGGCTTCGTGCCGGGAGGCATGGTGGGTTTCCGCGCCCCCGGCGGTCCGGCAGGCTTCTTGGCCCCCGGCGGTCCGGCAGGCTTCTTTGTGCCGTCAGGGGAAGTGTTGTCAGGCATGGGGGGGGAAGATCGGTGCAGCAGAACGTGAGGTAGGGGAGGGCGTGGCGTCAGGCCGGGGTGGAGACCAGCGCCTCGCGCAGGGCCGCTTCCACTTCTTGCGCGTGGAAGGGCTGACCTTGAATCTTATTGAGCGGCGTCATGGAGCGCGTAAACTGATCCCGCAGGAGGCGGATAAGCTGGCCGTTGTTGAGTTCCGGCACCAGAATCTTGTCGAAGCGCCTAAGGATGGGGCCAAGGTCGGCAGGGAAGGGGTGCACATGCCGCAGGTGCACATGCCCGACGCGCGCGTCAGACGCCCGGACCCGGTCTACGGCCGCCTCAATCGCGCCGCGCGTGGAACCCCAGCCGATGACGAGCAGGGCGCCGTCGGGGTCCCCATACACGGGCGTAGGCGGCATCATGTCCGTCACGCGCTGTACCTTTTCGGCGCGGAGCTTCACCATGCGCTGGTGATTGGCCGGGTCGTAGGAGACGTTGCCCGTCTCGTGCGCTTTCTCCAGCCCCCCGATGCGGTGCTCCAGGCCCTTCGTCCCGGGCTTAGCCCACGGCCGCGCGAGCGTGTCAGGGTCGCGGGCGTACGGGAGGAAGTCGTTCTGACCATTAGAAGCGGTGGGCGTCGTGGCGAACGAGACGTCGAAGGCCGGGAGGTCGGCCACGTCGGGGATGCGCCAGGGCTCGGAGCCGTTGCCGAGGTAGCCATCGGCCAGAAAGATGACGGGCGTCATGTAGCGGGTGGCGATGCGGCAGGCCTCGTAGATGGTGTCGAAGCAGTCGGCCGGGCTGCTTGCGGCCAGCACCGGCAGCGGCGCTTCGCCGTTGCGGCCATAGACGGCCTGCAGGAGGTCGCTCTGCTCGGTCTTGGTCGGCAGGCCCGTTGAAGGGCCGCCGCGCTGCATGTCGATGATGACCAGGGGCAGCTCGGTCATCACGCCCAGCCCGATGGTTTCGGTCTTCAGCGCCACGCCCGGGCCGCTGGTGGCGCAGACGCCAAGGGCGCCGCCAAAGCTGGCGCCGACAGCGGCCCCAGCGGCTGCAATTTCATCTTCTGCCTGAAAGGTCATCACCCCGAAGTGCTTGTAGCGGGATAACTCGTGCAGCAGGTCGGACGCGGGCGTGATGGGGTAGGAGCCGTAGAACAGCGGCAGGCCGCTCTGCTTGCTGGCCGCCACCAGCCCGAGCGCAATCGCCTGCGCGCCGCGAATGGAGCGGTACGTGCCCGGGGCGAGGTCGGCCGCGGCTACGTCGTAGCGCACCACGAACGCGTCGGTCGTCTCGCCATAGTGATAGCCCTTCGACAGCACATGCAGGTTAGCGTCCCGGATCTCCGGCTCGTCGGCAAACTTCTGCTGGAGCCACTGCTGCGTGGGCTCCAGCGGACGCGAATAGAGCCAGAGCGCCAGCCCGAGCGCGAACATGTTTTTCGTACGTCCCACCGTGGTACGAGAGAGGTCGGTGTGCTCCAGGGCCTCCTGCGTTAGCCGCGTGAGCTCCACCTCGAAGACCTGGTAGCCTTCCAGCAGGCCGCTCTCCAGCGGGTTTTGCTCCAGTTCCGCCAGCTCCAGATCGCGCTCGGTGAAGCTGTTGGCGTTTACGATGAGCGCGCCGCCTTCGCGCACGCGGTGCAGGTGCACCTTCAGCGCTGCGGGGTTCATGGCCACAAGAAGATCAACCTCGTCCCCGGGCGTGCGAATCTCACCTGACCCAAAGCGCAGCTGAAAGGCACTCACGCCATATGTGGTGCCTGCGGGCGCGCGGATCTCTGCCGGGTAATCGGGCAGGGTCGCGAGGTCGTTGCGTGCATGCGCCGCGGCCTGCGTAAACTGAGTACCGGTCAGCTGCATGCCGTCGCCCGAGTCGCCCGCAAACAGAATGGTGGCCTCCGTGAGGGTTTCGACAGGAGGCGAAGAGGTAGCGTCAGGCATAGGATAAGACACAGCGGTGCGATGGAACGGCTACAGCTATGTCGAAACGCGAGAGCCTTTTTGTTGATTCTGCGGCGGTCGCCGGTCGGGCGCACTTACGAGCACGTTACAGCCTTGCCGGTGGTAGTTTGCAAAGGCTTCACCGGGCCGGCCGAGGTGCCGCACGGTATCGTGCTGGAACAGCGCGATTTAACGTACGGTTGGAATACTCCGATACCCGGCTTATGGCCCCTGCCGCGTGCTTCAAGCGAACCCCTCCTGTGCGCTATGCCCGTAAAATTCGACACGCTGTTCGAGAAGCCAAAGCCACTCATCGCGATGATCCATACCGGGCCCTGTCCGGGCGTCCCGGGGTTCCTCTGCATGGAGAGCGCGGTGGAGCGCGCAGCCGCGGAGGCCGAAGTGTACGTCCGCGCCGGCGTAGACGGCATCCTGATCGAAAACATGCACGACTTCCCGTGCGTGCACGAGCGCGAGATGGGACCCGAGATTGCCGCTTACCTGACACGCGTGGCCTACGCTGTGAAGCGGCGCGCGCGGTACACCCCGGTAGGGCTGCACGTCCTTTTTCAGGCCAACAAGACGGCGCTGGCCGTGGCGCAGGCGGCCGGATGCGACTTCGTGCGGGCCGAGGGCTGGACGCACGCCCACGTGGCCGACAAGGGCCTGGCCAAGGCGTCGGCGGGAGAGGTCATCCGGTACCGCAACCAGATTGGCGCCAATGGCCTTCCGATCTTCGTGGACGTCAAGAAGAAGCACGCGGCGCATGCCCTCACCGCCGACCTCACCATCGGCGAGATGGCCGAGGGCATGGCCATGCACCAAGCCGATGCGGTGGTGGTGAGCGGGCGGCATACCGGCATCGCCCCTGCACTCGACGACCTCAAGGCCGTGGCCGACGCCAGCGATCTGCCGTTGCTGGTGGGTAGTGGCACTACGCCGGACAACGTCCGCACGCTCTACAGTCACGTGGATGGGTTCATCGTGGGGAGTGCCCTGAAGGAAAACGGCGTATGGGACGCCCCGGTCTGCAGCACGCGCGTGGAACGCCTGGTGACCGCCCTGGAACAGGCGCGGGCGGTGGACAGTGCCCAGCTCATGAAGAACTAAGCCGAATCAGGCAGCGCCGCCGCGCCGGGCACAACCGCCGGTCCTCCGCTCCTCTACCGCCTGCCGTTATCACCTCCCGAGCGTACCCCATCATGGTTCAGTACCGTACCGCTTCGCAGGGCATTACCGTCACGGTGCGCCCGTTATACCTCGACCACGAATCCGACTTCTTCGAGCGGCGCTTCGTGTTTGGCTACATCATCACCATCGACAACGAAACCGATGGCGATGTGCAATTGCTGCGGCGTCACTGGCGCATCTGGGACGACGACGGCAAGGTGCAGGAAGTGAACGGCGATGGCGTGGTGGGCAAGCAGCCGCTGCTGGAGCCGGGCGCCTCCCACGAGTACAGCAGCTACTGCGTGCTGGAGTCGCTCAGCGGCGCCATGGAGGGCTACTTCACGATGGAGCGCTTCAACGGCGAGCGCTTCCGGGCCCACACGCCCCGCTTTTATCTAAACGCACGCGCCAATTAAGGGCCTCTGCGATGTTGCTGCGCGGCGGGCTGCACCGCGAGGACTACATGATGTCCACGTCAATCGCCAGGTCTGCCGTCTTCAGGTGAATGGTGCGGTTTTCGTTCTTCAAGCCATACGACTCAAGGGCGTCGGGCAGCATCTCCTCCGGGGTGTCCATCTTAAAGAGCGCATCCGCAACCACCCACCAGTCTTCCTCGGTGAGGTGGACCTGCGCGGCCCCGTCGTCGGCCACCATAGGCGCGTAGCCCAGTACCCGGTTGAGGTGATTTACAGCCTGCTTCTGATGCAGCTTCGGATCCATGGTGAGGGTCGAGGTTTCAGTCGGAAGGGTAAGCGCTGATGTGCGGAGAAAGGGCTACGGCACCCGCAAATGGGCGTTCCCTGCGTCCTTCCCGCCACCGGATGCACAGGTTTTTTCCTTGCGCCTGGTCACGGTTTTTGTGATGCTACACATGCACTTTTTTCCTTGTTGAAGGCTCCGGATGACGCCGTACCTGATGTACCTCCAGCACATCCTCGACCATGGCACGCGCAAAGCCGACCGCACCGGCACGGGCACCCTCGCGGTGTTTGGCCACCAGCTGCGGTTTGATCTGCACGACGGGTTTCCGCTCGTGACCACGAAGAAGGTCCACCTCAAGAGCATCATCCACGAGCTCCTGTGGTTCCTGCAGGGCGAGACCAACATCCGGCCGCTGGTGCAGCAGGGCGTGCGCATCTGGACGGATTGGCCACTCAAGCGCTACAACGAAGCCCATCCCGAGGCGCCCCTATCGCAGGCCGCCTTTGAGGCGCGCATCATAGACGACCCCGACTTTGCCGCCGCATGGGGCGACCTGGGACCCGTATACGGCAAGCAATGGCGCGATTTCAATGGGAAAGATCAGCTGGCCGAGCTGGTGCAAAACCTGCAGCAAAAGCCACACAGCCGCCGCCATCTGGTGTCGGCCTGGAATCCGCCGGTGGTGGACGAGCAGGCGCTGCCGCCCTGCCACTACGCCTTCCAGTGCTACGTCAACGAGGGGCGCCTCTCGCTCCTGTGGCAGCAGCGCTCCGTCGACTCCTTCCTCGGGCTGCCCTTCAACATCGCCTCATATGCGCTGCTCACGCACATGCTCGCGCAGCAGACCGGCTACGAGGTTGGCGAGCTCATCTTTTCGGGCGGCGATTGCCATATCTACCTGAACCATCTGGACCAGGTGAAGGAGCAACTGACGCGCTCGCCACGGCCGCGGCCGACGCTGCACCTGCGAAAAGCTGCTTCCTTGTTCGACTACGCGTTCGAGGACATTCGCATCGAAGGGTATACGCCGCACGCCGCGATCCGCGCGCCCGTAGCGGTTTGATTACCGGGTCCAGCCCGCATGGTCGTCCGGTCCGATAGGGCCAATCTGGCCAGGGATAGGGGCCAGCAGTCGTTCAGGGTCGTAGAGGCGGCCGTCCTTCACAACGAGGCGTACGTTGCGGGTGTGCGTGATGTCGTCAAGCGGGTTGCCCTCCACCACGAACAGGTCTGCCAACTTTCCAGCCTCCAGCGTGCCCAGCAGGTTGCCCTTGCCAATGGCCTCTGCGCCATTTTGCGTAGCGATGCGCAGGACGCCAGCCTCGGGAATGCCGGCCATCACCATGGCGTGCATTTCGCGGTGCGCACTAAAGCCGGGCAGGTAATCGCCCCAGGCGGGTTTGTCGGTGCCCAGCACGATCAGGTCATGCCCGCCGGCGTCGTAAAACGCCTTCGTGGTGCGTTGCATAGCGGCATACAGCCCATCCATCAGCTCGCTGCCAGTAGCGTGCGCTTTGCGCGCGTGCCACTGCTCCTGCACGTACGGGGTGAAGAAGGCCTGCTCATCCACCCAGTAGTCGAACCCCTCGTAATCATCGGGATTCGCAAAGTAAACGGGCGCCGTCATGGTGGCGCTGAAATGTACCCGGTGGTCGAGGAATTTCTGCACGATGGCGCGGAAGTCGATGGCGGTGGTATCCACTTCGTTCCAGACCGGGTAGGCGGGGCGCTCGGGGTCCAGCACGTGGCCGCCCAAAATGTGCTCCACGCGGTCAATGCCCATGCGGATCGCATCGCGGGCATTGGTGCTGCCGCGCCAGCCGGAATCGAGGTGGCCCGTCACGGTGAGGCCGTGCTGATGCGCCCGCCGAATGGCCGGCGCCAGATGCTCCGGGGAGGCGCCCTTCGCCTTGAAGCCGGCGACCCCCGCGGCCGCCCAGGTGTCGATTAGCGCCGCAATGTCTTCGGCCGTGTAGTCCGGGTCCCAGTCGGGGTTGGAGCGCCCGATGTAGGGCCCGGCCGTCAGGATGCGCGGACCGATCTGTTCTCCGCGGTTGATGCGGTCCCGCGCCTCCGCCATCGCCTCGGGGTCGTACTCGCCGCCGGTAAACGTCGAGGTGACGCCATTGGCCAGGTAGATGAGCGGATTGTATACGGCCTCGTCCACGCGCCCCTCGCCCAGCAGGTCCATGTTGTAGTGCGCATGCAAGTCCACAAGGCCGGGCAGGAGGTAGTGGTCGTCGCCCAGCTCCACGATGTGGGCGTCATCGAGCTGATCGTGGGAGAACGCCCCATTGACGCGCAGCAGCCGGCCATTTGACACAAGGGTGCTTTCGTGCGGCTCCACCGTACCGGCCGTCACGTCTACGATCTGCCCGCCCGTCAGCACGACGCGGGGGGCATCGGGGTAGCCGGTGTCTACATCGGGAAGATCAGGCGTCAGCGGAGCCTGCGCCAGCGCGGGGGCGCCGGGCAGCAGGACGAGGAGGAGAAGAATCGCGGAAAGGCGCATGCGGCAGGCCGGTTTGGTGTGCGGGGTGGGCAGGGCAATAACGGGATCCAGGGCGAGGGCGTCAACCGACCCAGGCTCCAGCCCCGGCCCCTGGGTGAGGGACGGCCTACTCGACGGGCGTCCCGCTAATATACACCGCCTCAATCTCCTCCAGGTGGTGGATGTCTTCCGTGGGGTCCTCGCGCAGCACGACAAAGTCCGCCCAGGCGCCTTCCGCAAGACGCCCGAGGTCCTCCAGATTTGTGCAGTCCGCAGCGTGTGCAGTCGCGGATTGCAGGATGTCTTCCGGCGCCATACCCGCCTCTTGCATCATGCGCATCTCCTTGTGTTCGAAGTAGCCCTGAAACCGTGCGGGGGGACCGCTGTCGGTCCCCATCGCGATGGTGACCCCTTCCTCGTGAAGCGTCATCATGTTTTCCTTGGCGACCGGCAGTTGTTCACGGTAGTAATCGGCCGCCTCCCCCGTGAAGCGCTCCTGCACGTCCGATTCCTGCAACTGCTCCAGCACGTCTTCGTCCGCGTGGGCCCGAAAGAATGCGTCGTCAAAGAAGTCGGGCCGCTCGGCGTAGATGTAGGTCGATACCTCGCGGGTGAGGGTCGGCGTCAGGCACACGCCCGTCTCCCGCATCTGCTCGATAAACGCCTCATCTACCTCCGTATCGCGTACGCTGTGCGCGATCAGGTCGGCGCCGGCCTCAAGTACCCCTTTGGCGTCCTCCAGCTCCACGATGTGGGCAGCGAGTGGGAGGTTGGCTTCATCTGCGGCATCAATGATGGCCCCATACACGTCTGGTGACATCTTCTCGCCGCGCCCTAACTGATCATCCACGCGGATCTTGGCCCAGTCTGGTTGCAGATCAAGCAGATCAAGGACAGTTTCCCGGGCGTCGTCTTCGGAGGCCGGGCTAAGCACCGGACCTGCCAGGCGTAGGCGGGCCATCCCGGGATCGGCCGGATCCATCAGGTCGCGCACCGTGAAGGCCTCCTCTGGTTCATCGCCCAGGCTTACGACGGTGGTGACGCCGTATGTGGCGTACAGGGAGAGCTGCTCCCGGACGTTTTCCTCGGAATGGGCGGCCCCACCGGTGTCAAGCCCGTCCGCGATGCCCACATGCCCATGCGCGTTGATGAGCCCCGGCACGATGTAGTGGCCACTCAGGTCCACGAGGTCCATCTCATCGGTGATCGCGGTGGTCGCCAGCGAATCCAGAAGCACCACCCGCCCATCCTGCACGATGAGGGCGGCGTTGGGTATGGCCTGCCCATCCGACCATACGGTGGCCCCAATGTAGGCGGTGCCCTCTGTCTCCAGGTCGGGGCCAGATTCGGGCGCCGTGTCACAGCCCGTCAGAAGGACAAAGAAAGCAGCAAGGAGCGCGGTGTAACGCATGCCGGTGCGGGGGAACGTACGGGGGCAAAGAAGATGCTATGGTGACGAATCGACTACGCCGCTGTTCGGCCCGCGGTGCGAGATCTGTGTAACTGTCCATTTTACCCTCGACCCGTCATGCGGCCTTCCCTCCACGTTCTGCTGATCGGCTTATTGATGGCTTGGCTCCCCGGCCTTGCCAGCGGACAGGCAACCTTCGACCACAGCCTGTTTGACGAGCTCCTCGCCGCGTATGTAGATGCGGACGGCATGGTCGACTACGCCGGTATCCAGCAGAACCGTGAGCATGTGCTCGATCCCTACCTTGAAGCGCTGGCGGAGGCTGATGCGAGCGCGCTTTCGTCGGATGAGGCGTTTGCGTTCTGGATAAACGCCTATAATGCGCTGGCCATCGACCTTATCGTGCGCCACTACCCGGTCGATGACATCTTTGAAACGCACGAGGAGAATCCGTTTGAGCAAAAGGTGGGCACGGTTGCCGGCCACGCGCTTAGCCTGGACGAGCTGGAGCACAACTTTATCGACGACCAGTTCGGCGCCCCCCGCTTCCATTTCGCCATTGTGTGCGCCGCCATGAGTTGCCCGCCGCTTCGCACCGAGGCCTATACGGGCGATCGCATCGACGAACAACTGCAGGACCAGGCCGAGACCTTCATTCATGGGCATGAGGACAACCAGATTGCGGGTCAGCGGGACCGCATCGCCATCTCCACCATCTTTGATTGGTTCAAAGACGACTTTGGGGGAGGCCCCGAGGGTATGCAGCGCTACCTCGCTGACTTCTTTGAGGGGGATACCCGAAAGCAATTGAAGCAGGGCGCGTACGAGGTTTCGTTTACCGACTACGACTGGACGCTCAACGACCAGGCGATCGCGACAGCGCGCCGGTAGGCATTGTGGCCGGGCGGGCGAATGCGTATCATGAGGTATCGCAGCGTTTAGGCTAACCCTCTGATGTGCCATGCCCTCCTACGACGACGCACGCACCCTCTTTCATGCGTGGACCCAAGACGACAGTCTTCGCCGACACGGGTATGCCGTAGAGGCCGCGATGGCCGCGTATGCACGCCGGTTTGCCCAAGACGAGGAGCTCTGGCGGATGACAGGCCTGCTGCACGACATGGACTACGAGCGCCACCCGGATCCCGAGGAGCATCCGTACGTGGGCGTGCAGACGCTCCGCGCCCAGGGGTATCCGCCCGATCTGTGCGACGCGATTTTGGCACACGCCCCATATACGGGGGCGCTGCGTGAGACCCTGCTCGCCAAGACCCTTTTTGCTGTAGATGAGCTGGCGGGCTTCATTACGGCAGTAGCGCTCGTGCGCCCCACCCGGCTGGAAGGGATGAAGGTGAAGTCGGTCACGAAAAAACTGAAGGATAAGCGCTTTGCGGCCGGTGTGGACCGCGACCACATCCGGGAAGGCGCGGAAGCCTTGGGTCCACCGCTGGATGTCCACATCAAGCGCGTCATCGAAGGCCTGCAGACGGAGGCGGAGCGGTTGGGGTTGGAGGAATAATCACCACCAGACGCTGATGGGCAAATTACAGTATTGGGAGAGCGCGAGAGGGCCGTAAAGATCCCGGCTTTAGCCGGTGATATACACGGACCCTCTCGTTTTCGGTTTATGCGTTTGCATACGAGCAAGCCGGAACCTTAAACAACGCGGTCTGCTTGTTTAACTAATGTATCACATGGCC
>LKNB01000061.1 GCA_001564055.1 Rhodothermaceae bacterium Tc-Br11_B2g6_7 | reverse complement strand
CCTCCTGCCACTCCTCACGCAGCGCCTCCAGGTCCTCCCCCACGGCCTCGGTCGAGGCTCCCAGCTTACGTTGCTCCTTTTTGAACTCCAGCCATTCTTCGAAAGCACCATAGCCCATCCCGGCAAAGATGAGCAAAATCCACCAGTACGAGGCCAGAAACGTGAAGAAGGCTTCCATGAGATCGGCAAGCGTTGGTTGCGGGAGATTAAAACAACACCATTGCGTACGGCCGTTTCACCCGAAAAGATACGCGTAAGATCGGAGAACGTCTACCCGGCCATCTCCAGCGCCTCCTCAAACTTCACGCTTACCAGCTTTGAGACCCCGGCCTCCTGCATCGTGATGCCATAGAGGCGGTCCGCGTGCTCCATGGTCTGCTGGTTGTGCGTCACCAGGATGAATTGGGTTTTGTCGGCAAACCGCTCGATGAGCTGCATGAAGCGCTGCACATTGGCATCATCCAGCGGGGCGTCCACTTCGTCCAGGATGCAGAACGGGCTGGGCTTGACCAGGTAGATGCTGAACAGGAGCGCCACAGCGGTCAGCGCCTTTTCGCCGCTGGACAGTTGGGTGAGGCTCACCGGGCGCTTGCCGCGCGGCTTGGCGCGGATCTCGATAGGGGACTCCAGCGGGTCGTCAGCATCTTCCAGCGCAAGATCGGCGGAGGCGGCGGCACCAAAGAGCTCCTGAAACAGCTCCTGGAAATGGGCGCGGATGGTCTCGAAGGTTTCTGAAAACCGGGCTTCAGCCGTGGTGTTGATTTCGGTGATGGTCTCCAGCAGCGTGTCCTCGGCCTGTTCGAGGTCGTCTTGCTGCGTGGTTAGAAAGTCCAGCCGTTCCTGCTCCTCCTCGTACTCATCCAGTGCCAGCGCATTGATCGAGCCCATGTCCTGCAGAGACTGGCGCAGGCTGCGCACCTCTGATTGGGCCTCATCGGCGTCGAAGGCTTCCGGCAGGGGCACGGGCGCATCAGCAAGTGAGCGGTCGTAGGTCTCGGCCACGTCCGTGCGGAGGTCTTCCAGCCGCGTGTTGACCTCGGCGAGACGCACCTCGTGTTCGTTGGCCGTTTGCACCTGCGCCTCCCGTGAGGACCGAAGCTGCCGGAGTCGCTTCTCGACATTGTTTACCTGCACCTTCTGCTCCATCAGGGCGGTGCGGGCAGCGCTTACGGCATCATCCAGGGCCCCGCGCTGTTGCTGCAATTCCTCAAGGGCCGACTGAAGCTCTGCCTTCTGTTGCTGCGCGGCGGTGATCGTTTGGGCAAGGGCCTCCAGGCGTGTGGCTCGGCGGGAGCGCCGGTCGGCCAGTTCCGTGATGTGGTCGGCGGTGCGTTCGTGTTCGCGTGTTAGCCGGTCCAGTGTGTTTTCGGCCTGCACGGCCTCCACGTTGGCCGCGTTGAATGCGTCGCGGGCGGTACGCTCGGCCTGCTCCGCCGCGGCGAGGGCCTCCTCCGCGTCGGCACGGGCAGCCTCCGCTTCCTGCAACGCTTCGGTGGTTGCGCGTAGCGCCTCGACGAGCGGCGCCCGTTCCTCCCGTAGCTTCGTCAGCGCCTCTTGCTGCTCTGCGCGTTGCCGCTCGCGTTCGGCCTGCGCCTCGCCGGCCTGGGTGCGCTCATACACGGCTTGCTCGTGCGTCCGGCGCGCTTCCTGATAGGCCTCCGCAGCTGCATCGCGCGCGGAGCGGTGCTCCTGCAGGGGGATGTCGCGCAGGGCCTCTTCGGTCTCAGCCATAGCCCGTGCGGCTTTTGCGCGCTTTGCTTCAGCGGCCTCCATGGCCTCGCGTGCAGAGGTTAACTGGTCGCGCCGCTCCAGGCGACGCGTAGCCACCGCTGCCTCGCTCGGGGTCCCGCCCCCGTGGACAAGCCCGCGTCCATCGACCCACTCGCCCTCAGGAGTGATGAAGCGGGCGGAGGCAGCAGCCGACGCTGCAAGATCTGCCGCCACATCCACGGAGGGGGTGAGGTAGCAGCCGTGGAGCAGTACGTCAGCGAGCCGCTGATGCGCTGCGTCTGCGACGTCGATCTGTGCGGCGAGCGGCTCGGCGTCGTCCACTGCGGCGGGAGACGGAAGGGCATCGGGAAGCCTGTCCTGTACGAGGAAGGTGGCTCGGCCCCGGTCGGCGGTCTGCAGACGCTTTCGGGCCTCGGCCACATGGGCCGGTGTAGGCACCACGATGCACGCGGCGAAGTCGCCCAGCGCGGCATCCAGGGCAGGACGGAGAGCCGGGGGGCACGTAAGCACGTCCGCCACGGTTTGCAGCCCGTCCGGCGCCCAGTCGTCGTGCTCGGCCAGGAATTGCACAGCGTCGGAAAAGTCGTCGTAGGCCGCGACCAGGCTTTCCAGCAGGGCCACTTCATGGGCGGCGGCATCGGCGGCCCGCTCCGCCGTGTGAAGGGTGCGGCGACGCGCGTCCAGCTGCTCAGTGAGAGCCGCGTGGCGTGCCTCGGCCTCTTCGAGCTCCGCCTCGGCAGCGGTCGCGGCAGTCTTGGCAGCATCGAGCGCGTTCTGGGTTTCGGCGACGCGGGCGTCCAGCACATCCAGCGAGGCGCCAGCGGCTTCTGCCGAGGCCTCCAGGCGTTCCAGTTCCTCGGCCTGCAGCTCGATGCGGTTTTCAAGCCGATCGAGCGCTCGCTGTTGCTGCGCCTGCTCCCGCTGAAGAGACGCCTCGCGTGCCCGGTGCGCATCCCGACGTTCGCGCAGGGCGGCTGCCTCGTTCGTCATGCGGTCGCGATGGGCCTCCGCCTCCGCCCGCGCCTCCTGCGCTGCCATCGTACGTGGCTCCTGAGCGGCTACCTGCTCCTCGAGTTCATCGCGCTCCTGCTCAAGGGTGGTGAGGCGCGTCTCGGCTTCGGCCTGTGCTTCACGCAACCGGTCCTGCTCCGCCCGCGCGTTAGCAAGCCGCTCCTCCGTAAGGCGCAAATCGGCCTCCAGCGAGCGCACCTCTTCCTTGTGAGTGGCCAGCGCCTCCTGCCGGGCTGAAACCGTTTGCTCCTGCCCGACTGCCGCCGTGCGAAGCTCCTCCAGCCGGGCCTCCTCTCGCTGCAGGCGTGCTGTGTAGGCCGACACCTCATCGCGCGCGGCCTGGAGTTGCTCGGTGAGCTGGGCGCGCTGCTGTTGCAACCGGGAAAACTCGGCCTGGGCCAGCTGTAGCTCCAGCGTGTCAAGTCGTTCCTTGCGCTCGTTGTACGAGGCGGCCTTTTTCGCCTGGCGCTTCAGCCGCCGTACCCGCTTGGCCACCTCGTCGGTCAGGTCCCGTACGCGCGTCAAATCGGCCTGCGTGTTCTCCAGCTTGCGCAGGGCCTGCCGCCGCCGCTGCTTGTACTTCGTGATGCCGGCGGCTTCCTCGAACAGTCGGCGCCGGTCCTCGGTGCTGCTGGACAGGATCTCGTCAACCATCTTGAGCTCGATCACGGAGTAGGCATCCGCTCCCATGCCGGTGTCCATAAACAGCTCAGTGATGTCCTTGAGGCGGCACTGGGAGTCGTTCAGCAGGTACTCCGAGTCGCCAGAGCGGTAGAGCCGCCGGCCCAGCGTGACCTCGTTGTACTCGGTGGGCAACACGCCACGGTTGTTTTCGATGGTGAGGGTGACCTCGGCCATCCCCAGCGGGCGGCGCTTTGCGGTGCCGTTGAAGATCACATTCTCCATCTTCTCTGAGCGCAGCACCCGCGCCCGCTGCTCACCAATCACCCAGCGCACCGCGTCCACAATGTTTGACTTGCCGCAGCCGTTCGGCCCCACAATGGCCGTCAACCCCTCATCAAACTGCAACTCCGTAGGCTCGGCAAAGCTTTTGAAGCCGTGAATCGAAAGCTTGCTGAGGTACATAGCCGGAGAAGGCAGCGCGTTGAGAAGATACCAAACGATCCTGCATTCCCGTAATAAACGTGATCGCGGGCCGTTTTACAACGAGACATCGGTGAAGATATGCGCCACCAGTGCTTGCAGTCCTGCGTAAGCACTGGTATGATGAAGATGTGACGACCGTGCGCCAGCGTGTCCGGTAGCGCTGCTGAAGTGCGCACCTGGTAGTTGGACCGTGTGTGTACATATACGCCAGCGGCTATAATTCCCGTGCGGATGCGCCGCGTACGGATGCTACCAAACGAAGTACATTCATCACCCGGTACATCGACCCTTATGAGTTTGGATACGCAGTGGACGTCCATCAGTGATGCTCTGGACCATGTGTGGGAGCTGCCGCCCGACGAGCGGGCTGCCTATTTAGCGGACCTGGCCCGTGACAAGCCGGAGGTTCATCAGCAGGTGGTGGCCCTGCTTGAGGCAGAGGAGGGGTCCCCTTCGTTTCTGGATGATGGGCTGGATGGGATGTTTGGCGACGATGCGCCCTTGCCGGCCGATGCGCCGCTTGACGCCGGGCAGGGGCTGGGGCCCTATCGCATCATAAAGGAAGTGGGCAAGGGCGGCATGGGCCTCGTGTACCTGGCCGAACGTGATGATGGGCAGTTCGAGCAGCAGGTGGCGATCAAGGTGCTGCGCTCAGATGGGCTATCGGACGCCGGTGTGCAGCGCTTCCTGCTGGAGCGGCAGGTGCTCGCCACGCTCAGCCACCCCAGCATTGCACGCGTATTTGACGGCGGCGTGCTTGACGATGGCCGGCCGTACCTCGTCATGGAATACGTGGAGGGCGAACCCATCACGCAGTACTGTGACCGGCATCGCCTTTCCATCCGGGAGCGCCTACAACTCTTCACCGCGGTGTGCGATGCGGTACAGCATGCCCATCGTAACCTGGTGGTGCACCGCGACCTGAAACCGTCAAATATCCTGGTTACGGCTGAAGGCCACATCAAGCTGCTGGACTTTGGAATTGCGAAGCTGCTCAATGCAACAGAGGAGGAGACTGGCCCCAATCTCACGCGCACCGGGGCACACCTGATGACGCCCGAGTATGCTGCGCCGGAGCAGATCAAAGGGCAGGGCATCACCACGGCCACGGATGTCTATGCGTTGGGCATCCTGCTCTACGAACTGCTGACGGGGTGCCGGCCCTACGATGGGGACGAACGGTCGCCGTATGAAGTAATGCAACTCGTGTGCGAGCGCGAGCCCACCCGGCCCAGCACGGCTATCTCGTTTGTGGCGCGGGGCGAGCGAAAAGGAGCGCAGGATGCCTCGGCGGATGAACTGGCCGCGGCACGGAATACGCGCCGGCGCTTGCTACAGGAGCGTCTGAAGGGGGACCTGGATGCCATTATCCTGTATGCCCTGCGCAAAGAGCCGTCGCACCGCTACAGTTCGGTGCAGGCCCTGGTCGATGACGTCCGCAACCATCTGCAGGGCCACGCGGTGCATGCGCGCCGCCACTCGTTTGGGTACAAAGTCAAGAAGACCATCCAGCGCCACAAGTGGCCCATTGCGGTGGCGGCGGTGATTGCACTGCTGCTTGTGGGCTATGCTACGACGGTAACGTACCAGGCCGCCGCGCTGGCAGAGGAGCGCGACCGGGCCACGCAAGAGGCCGAGCGGGCGGAGCAGGTGGCAGGCTTTCTGCAAGACCTGTTTGTGTCTACCGATCCGTTCGGGCAAGCCAGTGCGACCGTGGGGGCGGAGGACCTGACAGCGCGGGATGTGGTAGACCGCGGTGCTCGGCGGTTGGCCCAGTTGGAAAATCGCCCGGCATTGCAGGCCAACCTGCAGCAGATCATCGGCACCGTCTATGTCAACTTGGGCCAGTATAATGCTGCGGCGCCCTTGCTGGAGGCGGCCGAGCAGCAGTTCGCTACACTATCATCAGCCGATGCTGTAGGGGGGCAGGTCCGAACCATGGAAATGCAGGCGGTCATGAGGATCCGTGAGGGCCGCTACGAGGCGGCTGAAGAGATACTGCAGCAAGCCATGGATCGCGTCGTAAGAGCCGAAGCGCTCGATCACGAACAGCGTCAAGCGAAAATCTGGTCCCTCCGCTCCACGCTGGGCTTTCTCCAGAGCGAGGGCGGAGCCGTAGAAGCATCGGTAGCCACTTACCAGGCGCTACTTGACGAGCCGGGTATTGAGGCATCGTCGCTCTATCAGACCATCACCCACAACCTGGCGATATCGCTGGGCGTCCTGGGACGGCATCAGGAGGCGCTTCCGCTGCACGAGGAATCGCTATCGTATTTGCGCGAGCAACCCGATCAATCGGAGCTGCAAACGACTATCGCCAGCGTCACGATGGCGAAGGCCTTCACGCTGCAACGCATGGGTGAGCTGGAGCGGGCGGACACACTGCATCAGGAGGCGCTGGCCACGCGCCGCGAGATTTTGGGTGATCGGCATCCGCACGTGGCATCGTCGCTCGTCCGTATTGGGATGATCCGTGCACAGCAGGGACGTGGCGCAGAGGCCGAAGCACTGGGGCGTGAGGGGTATGATATTCTGAGCGATTATCTGCCCGAGGACCACTGGCAGCTGCATGCGGCTCGTGGGGTCGAAGGGTTGGGCCTCATCCTGCAGGGACGCGTGCAGGAGGGGTTCCCCTTGATTCAAGCCGCCCACGAGAACTTTAAAGCGACGCTGGGTCCGGATGACTGGCGCACGCAGGAGGCCCGCGAGGCGCTGGAGCGTGCGGAGCAGGCCCGCCGCTTTATGGGCGGCTAACGGCGGCATCGGGGGAGGCCGCGTCGATGGCTTGCACCGAGGCGGGTGCCTGCGTCTCGCCGGGCCCACGCAGTATCTGAAATGCGATGCTCAACACCGCTACCCCGAGGAGCGCCCAGCAATAGTAGATGGCGCCGACAAGCGCCACCGGTGACATCCCGGCGAGGGAGGCGGCCAGCAGCAACTGCCCGCCGTACGGCAACACGCCCTGCACAATGCACGCAAAGATATCGAGCAGGCTGGCGCTTCGCGGGGCATCGATATCGTACTGCTGGGCAAGGTCGCGTGCTACCGTGCCGGAGAGTAGAATGGCGACGGTGTTGTTGGCAATGAGCACATCGCTGAGGGCCGCCATGGCAGCGATGCCTGCTTCCCCGGCACGCCGTCCCTTCAGGCGTAGGAGGGCCGTCGAGGAGCGAATCGCCTGGGCCAGCCAGGCCAGCCCGCCCTGACGGCGAATGAGCTCGCCGAGCCCTCCGATAAACATGGCCAGCAGCATGATGCCGAACATGCTTTCGAACCCTTCGAAGATGTCGCCCGCAAATGTGGCCCCGCCATAATCGCCGGTCAGCATGCCCGTGACGCCCGCCAGCACAACACCCGCACTCAGCACAACGAATACATCCACGCCTGCCACGGCCAGCGCCAGCACCACGAGGTAGGGGAGGACCAGCCAGACGTTGACGTCGCCGTCAGCCGCACCGTCCGTGCCGGTGCTCATCAGAAAGAGTGCGATGGTCGTCAGTGCTGCTGCCGGCACCGCAATCCACAGATTGGCGCGAAACTTATCCGTCATGCTGCAGCCCTGCGTGCGGGTAGCCGCGATGGTGGTGTCGGAGATGATGGACAGGTTATCCCCAAACATCGCCCCACCAATCACTGCCCCCAGGGTGATGGTTACGGAAAGCTCCGTGGAGCCGCTCACGCCTACCGCGATGGGCGCTACGGCAGCCAGCGTGCCCATGGACGTGCCCATGGAAAGCGAAATGAAGGCCGAGATCAGAAACAGCCCGGGGAGAATGAAGCGATCGGGCAGCAGGGCCAGGCCCAAATCAACTGTGGCCTCCACACCGCCGATCGCCTCCATCACCCCGGCAAAGGCCCCGGCCAGCAGGAAGACCACGCACATGGTAATGATCGTTTCATCACCAATGCCCTGCAGGAGCGTGCGCAGATTTTTGCGCACCGACTCCGCGCCCAGCATCACGGCCAACACCAGGGCGGGAAGCGTGGCCACCGATGGGTGAATCTGATAGAAGGGCCGCTCGACCCCTAAGAAGCTAAAGTAAAGCCCGACGCCGAAAAAGAGGGCCAGAAAGAGGAAAAGGGGCGTCAGCGCGACAAACGACGGGGCCGGCCCCGTGGTGCGGCGCTGCGCACCGTTAGAAGTCGTAGACATGGATGAATGCTGGAATCAAGAGATGCACGAGAGCAGAGGGTGCACCTATCAACATCGGCTGCTGCGACCGTGCAGCCACCAGAAAAACGCGCGCAACGACATGTCTTACGAAGCCGGATGAAAAGAAGAGGGCTGAGCCGGAATGGATAACGGCGCGCTTCAATGCGCGGTCGCGACGGTTGTTGCGACGAGCGCCTTGGGATGCACGGAATGCCCTACGCCACGCGCGCCTGTGGGATGAATGGGGGTAGGGGGCAATCAAGGGTAGCTGCAATCGCGCGCAGGAGCTCCCCTTCATCAAGCGACACGTTTTCGTTGGCCAGCACCGTGTGACTGCACGCGTCAATCACGCGCTCCTTCACACGTGGAGCTGCCGCCGCCAGTTGGTCGAGGGCGTTGTTGAGCTGGCTGAAGGAATCCCTGTGGAGCGTATCCGGCCCCTGGTAATCGTCCAGGCGCTCCAAACCGGTACGGAGTGCCTTCTGGCGTTCTGTTGCATCATCGCTCGAAACTGAGGAGAGGGCCGAAAGCAGGATATGGATCTCGTCCTGCGCCTTCCGGATGGACCGCGGGCCCCGCCGCTTGCGGCCCCGGCTCCGGTGGCTTTCCTCCACCTGGTGCAGCACCATCTTCATCATTGCAAACTGGAAGATGGACAGCTGCTTATCGTGCAGCATCAGGTCGGAGAGCGTATCGGAGAACTGCTTAAACTGTGCCTCGCTGAGTTGGCGAAGCGCCGGCACGAGCAGTTCGGCGAGGGGCAGGCGCAGCCACTGATCCAGGGCCTCAACGTCCGAGCGTAGGCGCTCGACCTCCTCGTATGTGGGCGGCTCTATGTCCTTTTTCAGGATGTCGAGTTGGTGGCCTCGGTGGGCCTCGTCTTCGTCCAGCACCAGCGCGTAGGCCAGCGCCACGGCCCCCAGCGATTCGTGGGCTGCCTGCCGTAGCTTATCGGGGAGGTGTTCAATGACCTGTTTCCCATACGCCAAATGGTCGGCTGAGGCCGTACCCACCAGTCCCGTCACCGCGGCTGCCATGCCGCCGCCGAGGGCATCTTCCACACCTTCGAAGCCGGGCAGAAAGGGCTCCTTTCTTTTCTTGGTGCCCGGTTGTTGTTGCTCAGGTTGCTTCTCAGCTTTGCGGGGCTCCGGCTTAGCGTCGAGGTACTCCGGCCCCAGGCGCTTGATGCGTGCCTCCAGCGGGGGGTGGGTGCTCATGCTGGCCCAAGACGTCCCGACGGCATCGCCGAAAAACATGTGGCTGGCCTCTTCTGCCCGGGGGTGCTCAATTTTCGCTGTACCATTGCGGATCTTGGCCAGTGCGCTCGCCAGGCCGTCGGGGTTGCGCGTAAACTGCGTCGCCGAGGCATCGGCCAGAAACTCCCGCTGCCGCGAGATAGCCGCTTTGATGAGGCGGCTGCACAGGACGCCGATGTACCCGATCACCAGCAGTGCCAGCGCCACCAGCAGAATAGCGATCTGACCGCCGCCCTTGCCATCGCGGCTACGCCCGCCGCGCGCCATTCCCCCATACAGGCTTGCGCGTCCTACGCCAAACAGCACGTGCTTGCCGACCATCGAAATAGCCAGCAAACCGGCAATAATGACGATGAGACGCAGGTTCAGGCGCACATCCTCATTCACGATGTGCGCAAACTCGTGGGCGACGACCCCCTGCATCTCGTCCCGGGTGAAGGCGTCTACCGCACCGCGCGTAACCCCGATGACGGCATCGTTCATAGACCGTCCCGCCGCAAACGCATTGATGCTGGACTCCTCTATGATGTAGACCGGCGGCGCCGGTATTCCTGACGCAATGGCCATCTCCTCCACGATGTTGAGGAGCCGCTGCTCATCGATATCGTCGGTGGAGTGGTCGATGGGATGGCCACCCAGGGATTCCGCTACCGCCGCTCCTCCTTGCCGCAGGGCCAGCCATCGGCTGCCGCTACCAAAAGCGAGGATCATACCCGTGAGCCCAACGACCCCAAATAGCAGCGTGGGCGACCAGTATCCGGCAGGGCTCGCGGGCACCCACACGCCAGTAAACGAAAAGATGAGGACGATGGCGACATACAGGGCCCCGATCGTCAGGAGCACGCCACCAATGAAGAGCAGGACCAGGTAGGTGGTATTGCGGCGGGCTTCGTCCTGGTACGAAAAAAAGTCCATGGATCGGTCAGGCTACAGGCCAAAAAGCGCAGCGGGAAGTAAATAGGACGATACGTGCCATGCCTTAAAACGATACGTCCGGTGCCGCTTTCTCCGCTTCGTCTTCAATCTGAAAGAGCTCCGCTTCTTCAAAATTGAAGGTCCCGGCGATAAGGCTACTGGGGAAGACCTCCCGACGGGTGTTATAGTTCATCACGGCGTCGTTATAGGCCTGCCGTGCAAAGGAAATCTTGTTTTCGGTGGAGCGAAGTTCCTCCATCAGCTGCGCCATGTTCTGGTTCGCCTTCAGGTCCGGGTACGACTCTGAGAGGGCAAAAAGACGCCCGAGGGTGGAACCCAGCTGCCCCTCGGCCTTGGCCAGCTGCTTCATTTTTTTGGGATCGCCGGGATCCTGAGCCGCGCTTTTCTCCGCTTGCTGCGCCTGGTTACGGGCTTGCACCACAGCTTCGAGGGTCTCCCGCTCATGCTTCATGTAGCCCTTGGCGGTCTCGACAAGGTTCGGAATGAGATCATACCGGCGCTTTAGCTGGACGTCGATCTGCGCAAACGCATTTTTGTAGCGCTGGCGCAAGGTCACCAGCTTGTTGTACAGGCTCACAACAAAGAGCACCACGATCACGAGGAACGCGATGGCAAGAATAGCGGCAATCATAGCGTGCAGGGAGTAGGGAAAAAGGACAACACGAAGAATCCGGGCACCTGAATAGGGCCGGCATCGCTAATGGCGTAAGATAGGCACTGTAGCGGTCAAATACCGCAGCGTATGCATGCCATATGTACGTAGAGAGGGGGCTGTAAAGTTGCGGTATGGGGTTATCGATGGTAAACGGACCGACTGGCCAGCACCGTGCGCACACAAAAAGCCCCGCCCCACGAGTAATGTGAGACGGGGCTACTGATGCGCAAGGCCGGAGCACTACGCTTTTACAGGCGCCTCTGCCTCGGGGTTAACCGTCTCGAAGAGGAGGCCGTCTGCTTCGGCTGCCATATCGATACGGATGGTTTCCCCCGGCTCAATCCAGCCGGAGAGGACTTCCTCGGCCAGCTTGTTGGTGACCTGCCGCTGCAGTACGCGCTTGAGCGGGCGGGCGCCGAACGCGGGGTCGAAGCCACGCTCCGCCAGCCAGTCCTTGGCCGCATCGGTGAGGACGAGCTCCAACTGATGGCTCTTGCGGGCCAGCCGCTGGATGCGCGCAAACTGGATATCCACGATCTGGCGAATCTCCTCGCGGCCCAGCGGCCGAAACATGACCGTCTCGTCGACCCGGTTCAAAAACTCCGGGCGAAGCTTTTTCCGCAGCATGGTCTGCAGCTCTTCGTTCAAGCGCTCCTGCGCGGTGGCAGAGAGCGGGTCGCCGTCCAGCGCATCCATGTGTTGCTGGATGATGTCCGACCCCAAGTTGCTGGTCATAATGACGATGGTATTCTTGAAATCCGCCACGCGGCCCTTGTTGTCCGTCAGGCGGCCATCCTCCAGCAGTTGCAGCAGAATGTTGAAGACCTCCGGGTGCGCCTTCTCGATTTCGTCGAGCAGGATCACGGAGTAGGGCTTCCGACGCACCGCCTCGGTGAGCTGCCCCCCTTCGTCGTAGCCGACGTAGCCGGGAGGGGCCCCCACGAGGCGGCTTACGGCGTGGCGCTCCTGGTATTCGCTCATATCGATGCGCACCATCGCGTCCTCGTCGTTGAAGAGGAACTGCGCGAGCGTGCGGGCGAGCTCGGTTTTACCCACGCCGGTGGTTCCGAGGAAGATGAAGGAGCCGATCGGGCGGCCCTCTTCCTGCAGCCCCGCGCGTCCGCGGCGCACCGCATGCGACACAGCCTGTAGCGCTTCGGGCTGGCCAACGACGCGCTTCGCTAACTCATCTTCCATCCGGGCCAGCTTCGCGCGCTCGCTTTCCAGCATCTTCGATACGGGGATGCCCGTCCACCGCGACACGATGTCGGCGATGTCTTCATCGTCCACTTCCTCTTTCAGCAGCGAGCCCTGGTCTTGAATCTCGCGCAGCCGCTCCTGCGCGTCGCGGGCTTTCTGCTCCAGCTCCGGGATTCGGCCGTAACGGATTTCGGCGACCTTCTCGTAATTGCCTGAGCGTTCGAGGTTTTCTGCCTCCACGCGGGCCTGGTCGATGCCTTCCTTGGCCTGCTGCACGGTCTGGATCAGGTCCTTCTCTTTCTGCCAGCGGGCGCGCAGCTCGTCGCGCTCTTCTTCGAGGTTGGCAATCTGCTCGTTGATCTGCTCGATCTTGGCTTCATCCTGCTCCCGCTTCATGGCCTCGCGCTCAATCTCAAGCTGACGGATCTCCCGCTCCAGCTGGTCGAGGTCTTCTGGCATCGAGTCGATTTCAATGCGGAGCCGCGCGGCCGACTCATCGATCAGGTCGATGGCCTTATCTGGGAGGAAGCGATCGGCGATGTAGCGATGGCTGAGCTCGGCTGCGGCGATGAGGGCGCTATCCTGAATACGCACGCCGTGATGTACTTCGTACCGCTCTTTTAACCCGCGCAGGATGGAGATGGTGTCTTCCACCGAGGGTTCTTCCACGAGCACCATCTGGAAGCGGCGCTCCAGGGCCTTGTCTTTCTCGAAGTGCTTCCGGAACTCATCCAGCGTGGTAGCACCGACCGCACGCAGCTCGCCACGCGCCAGCGCCGGCTTGAGAATGTTGGCCGCGTCCATCGCCCCTTCGGAAGCGCCGGCACCGACGAGCGTGTGGATCTCGTCAATGAATAGCAGGATTTCGCCATCGGACTCGGCAACTTCCTTCACCACCGACTTAAGCCGGTCCTCAAACTCGCCACGGTACTTGGCGCCGGCAATCAGGGCGCCCATATCAAGCGCCACGATGCGTTTCTCCTTGAGCCCCTCCGGCACGTCACCTTGCACGATGCGGATGGCGATGCCCTCGGCTATGGCCGTCTTCCCGGTGCCCGGCTCGCCGACCAGCACGGGGTTGTTCTTCGTACGGCGGGAGAGGATCTGCATGACACGGCGGATTTCTTCATCGCGCCCAATCACGGGGTCGATCTTGCCCTTCCGAGCCAGCTCGTTCAGGTTGCGCGTAAACCGCTCCAGCGCCTGGTACCGGTCCTCCGCATGGGGGTCGTCGGCCCGCTGGCTTCCGCGCACCGTTGCCAGCGCGTTCAGGATGTTGTCCTTCGTGACGCCCTGGGTCTTGAGCGCCTTCCCCACCGGGTCAGCAGCCGTTGCCAACCCGATGAGCAGATGCTCGCTGGCTACATAATCATCGCCCATCTGCTCAGACTCCGCAAGGGCGCGGTCGAACACCTTTTTGAGCGTTTCGCCAACGTACTGATCCGAGACGCTGGCGCCCGTGACGGTGGGCAGCTTGTCGAGCGTATCTTCGATGTGCGCCTTCAACCCGTCGAGGTTGGCCCCGACCTTCTGCAGGATAGAGACCACAATGCTATCCGGGGCGTCCAGGTACGCGCGCAGCAGGTGCGCAGGCTCCAGGCCTTGATGGTTGTAGGAGGCCGCAAGCTCAAGCGCTTGCTTGACGGCCTCTTGGGCTTTAACCGTAAATTTCTGCAAGTTCATGTGCGGCTCCAATCTATGATGATAGGTCGGTTTTACAGACGCAGCCGCTGCTAAGCCAGTGACTGCTATTTCATACACTGGACGAAAAGTGTACCAGGGTACAGGTCGTGACAGGATGGCAGTTTCACCAAGAGGGCGGGGCGTACGTGCCCGAGGGCGGTGCATCGCATCTGCATCAACCGATGAGCAGCAAGGCACAAATATCACGTGAAGATGACGCGTCGCGTTATGCCAGTGGGATCATTATGACGCAGTGCGTTATACGATACCGTGCATTGCAAGATGGATGCCCACAGACATTTTGCTGAATTGATTAACGGAGGTCAGCCATGAGTAAGAAAACGAAAGAATCCAACGTACTCGACACCGTGCGCACTGAATTGAATGAGCAGAGCCGTAACGTGTGGCTTGCCGGATTAGGCGCGCTGGCCACCGTGGAAGAGGAGGGCACCAAGCTATACGACTCCTTTGTGAAGCGGGGCGAGACGCTCGTCAAGCGCGGCGAAGACTTTGAAAAACGCCGGAGCGACGAGGTGAAGCAGCTCGTGTCCGCTTTGAATGAGCAACAAGAAGCGCTCGGGAAGCAGTTCACGGACACAACCGACGAGCTAACGAAGGCCGGCACCGACGCGGAGCAGACCGTCGTCACGGCCGTCACCGACGCCCTGGAGCGAATCGGCGTCCCGACGCGCCGCCGCGTTCGCGACCTCGCCGATAAGGTACACGACCTGGCGCAGAAGGTGGAGCGCCTGACGCTGGCATTGGAGCAGGGCGCCGACCCAGCCGACGTCAAGGTTTCGCGCACAGCCTTTGTTGTGTCTCCCCACGAGGATGGCTGGAAGGTACAGCTCGCAGACTCGGACGCCACCCCGGAGCTTTTTGACACGAAGAAGAAAGCGGTGGAGGCCGGCCGCAAGATGGCGAAGGCGCAGACGCCAAGCGAACTGATCGTGCAAAAGCAGGATGGTACGATCCAGGAGACGTTCACCTACGACGGTGACGCATAACGCCTGGCCACTTTATCCAGCCCAAACCAAAGCCCATCCTGCGTTTGCGGGGTGGGCTTTTTTGGTTCGTCGCATCGGCGTGGGTGCGTCACGCTATCCTCACAGGGTGACGTCCAACGTCTATGTGCAAGCCGTATACAACAAACTCCACAGGCTAATTGCATAAAGAGATTGATCACCATGTCTAAAACAGCCGAAAAAGTCGATGAGTCGCATGCCCCTGTCGGATCGCTCGGACAGACGTTCCTGGCAGGAGGAGAACAGGTGGCCCTTCGCCTCTGGGAAGAAGCGCCGGGTGACGCCGAGGATAAGGAACCGTACACCCGACCCTATGAAACGGTTGGGTACGTGATTGAGGGCACGCTGGAGATTACGGTGGACGATGAAACCATCCTGCTGGAGAGTGGGCAGTCATGGGTAGTGCCCGCCGGCGCTTCGCGTACCTATCGCATCCACGAACCGTTGGTTGCGGTAGAAGCGACGTCGCCACCCGCCCGCCGTACGTGAGCATCGCTGCCGGGTCTTTCCCTATCTTGTTATTCCAGACGACGACCACAGTCCCATGCCAGAAGGACGCATCCAATCATTCGACAACGACGCCGGTGAAGGCACCCTTATCGCTGATGGCGCAGAATCCGCCCGCACGTTCTCCCTGGACGTGCTCAAAGATTACAAAACGGGCGAGCTGGTGCATTCCGGCCAGCGCGTGACCTTCCGCGTGGAGGACGACACGGTGGTTAGTGTGCACCGGGTAACGACCCGTGGGTATGAGTGAATCGGCCTACGCGCCTTTCGCAAAACACAAAGCGCCCCTACCAGCCGTGTGCCGGTACGGGCGCTTCTATTATCTGCTGTGCGATGGTGCCTATTACTCAGGCAGCACCTCTACAGTGATTGGGTCGGTGAAGTTGACCGAGCGGCTTGTGCCTTCATCATAAAGGGCAAACTCTACGTCGAAGCTCCCCTCAGCCAGTGGGTAGAAGTGCGTGTGATCGCAGTGGAAGTTCGCGACCCACACGCCATCGGGTAGCTGCGCGAAGTGGTTGGCGCCGAAGCCATCCGGGTGCCGCGTTGAGGGCCACGCGATGACGTCCGTGCCACCGGCAATAGCGAAGCGGGAGTTGAGCGGCGAGCAGGTGCGCTCGCGGTCTACACCTTCCTCACCCGTCGTCATGTCCTGGCGGTCTTCCGTTTCGATAGTGATTTCATTCCCATCACCATCGAAGAAGGCAACGGTAAGGGACGCATTCTGTCCACCGACGCGCAGTGGGAACCGGTCGCCGGCGCTATCCTCGATCGGGTCGGTGAGCTCGCTGATCGCGTTGCCTTCCGCATCTTCCCAGCCGCCATTCGGCGTCCAGATGCCGATGGTCTGCTCAGCGCCGCCACGGGTGATGATGCGGGCTTCACTGATTTCCGTTTCGGAAGGGCCGACGTTGACCGTGATCGGGGAGGTGGTAATGCTACCATCACCGAGCGCGATCTCCACGTCAAAGGAGCCTTCCGCTTCCGGGTAGAAGTGGATGTGATCGCAGTGGAAGATGGCGGGGTAGCTGCCGTCCTTGCGGAAGGCGAACTGCTCATCGCCAAAGCCATCCGGGTGCGCTACATTCGGCCAGGCCACGATGTCTTGCCCGTCAACGACGTCGAACTCGGCGCCGAAGGCACCGCGATCGGAGGAGCACTCGCGTTCGCGGTTTGCACCAGCGAGGAGCGTCTCGAAGTCAACGCGACCGGCGGTTTCGATGTTGATTTCATCGCCGTCTGCGTCGAAGAATCGGGCGGTGAGGGACGCGTTTTGGCCACCGACGCGGAGCGGGAGGCGCTCACCGGCGCTTGTTTCGATCGGGTCTTCGAGTGCGCTTATGCTGTTGCCGTCAGCGTCCGTCCAGCCGCCGGATTCGGTCCAGCGGGCAATGGTTTCCGATGCCCCGCCGCGTGTCGCGAGTTCTACGCTTTCCTCCGCAGGCGGTAGCACCTGCACAGTGATCGGGTCGGTGAAGTTGACCGAGCGGCTTGTGCCCTCATCATAGAGGGCAAACTCTACGTCAAAGCTCCCCTCAGCCAGTGGGTAGAAGTGCGTGTGATCGCAGTGGAAGTTCGCGACCCACACGCCATCGGGTAGCTGCGCGAAGTGGTTGGCGCCGAAGCCATCCGGGTGCCGCGTT
>LKNB01000060.1 GCA_001564055.1 Rhodothermaceae bacterium Tc-Br11_B2g6_7 | reverse complement strand
CTCTACACGTCGCCCATCGATAAGCGGAGGCGATTGCGGGCACGCTCCAGCGCCTTCTCGGCTTTCGCGCGTTCCTCAGGATCTGCTGATGCGGCGAGGGCTTCTTTGGCGCGCTGCTCGGCGTCACGGGCGCGCCCCACGTCGATTTCCGACGCCGGCTCGCACGTCTCCGTGAGCACCGTCACCACGTTGTTCAGCACCTCCACAAAGCCGCCGCTGGTGGCAAAGCCAATCTTCTCGCCCGTCAGCGAGGTGACGAAGATGGGGCCCACCTCGATGGTGGCAATCATAGGGGCGTGGTCCTTCAGCACCTCAAAGGAGCCTTCGGCGCCGGGTGCCCGGAGGCCCCGCGCCTGGCCCTGAAAGGCCCGGCGGTCGGGGGCTACGATCTCGATGAAGAGGTTGTCCATAACAGCGTTGCAGAATCAGAAAGAGGGCAAACAGCGGAGAGGGGATTAGCCTTCAGCCAGCATCTTATCCCCGGCCTCAATCACCTCTTCGATGGCGCCCTTGAAGGCAAACGCGCCTTCCGGGTAGTGGTCCAGCTCGCCATCTAAAATCATGCGGAACCCGCGGATGGTGTCTTCGAGCTTGACGTAGACGCCCGGCGTGCCGGTGAACTGCTCGGCCACAAAGAAGGGCTGGCTCATGTAGCGCTGGGCGCGACGGGCGCGGCGCACCACCGTCTTGTCTTCCTCCGAGAGCTCGTCCATACCCAGGATGGCAATGATGTCCTGCAGCTCCTTGTAGCGCTGCAGCAGCTCCTTGATTTCCTGCGCCGTGTCGTAGTGCTCGTTGCCGAGCGTACGGGCGTTCAGGATGGTAGACGTGGAGTCGAGCGGGTCGATGGCCGGGTAGATGCCCTGCGAGGCGATCTGGCGCGAGAGCACCGTCGTGGCGTCAAGGTGGGCAAACGTCGTCGCCGGCGCGGGGTCGGTAAGGTCATCCGCCGGCACGTAGATGGCCTGCACGGAGGTAATGGAGCCCTTTTTGGTCGAGGTAATCCGCTCCTGCATCTCGCCCATTTCCGTGGCCAGCGTCGGCTGGTAGCCCACAGCGGAAGGCATGCGCCCGAGCAGCGCCGATACCTCGGAGCCGGCCTGCGTAAAGCGGAAGATGTTATCCACGAAGAAGAGCACGTCCCGCCCGCCCAGGTCGCGGAAGTACTCGGCCAGCGTGAGGCCGGAGAGGGCCACGCGGGCACGGGCGCCCGGCGGCTCGTTCATCTGCCCGAAGACGAGGCTAATGCTGCTGTTCTGCAGCGCGTCCATGTCCACCTTGTCGAGGTCCCAGCCGCCTTCTTCCATGACGTGCTTGAACTCTTCGCCGTAGTCGATCACCCCGCCTTCCAGCATTTCCCGCAGGAGGTCGTTGCCTTCGCGTGTGCGCTCGCCCACGCCGGAGAATACGGACAGGCCCTCGTGCTCCTTCGCAATATTGTTGATGAGCTCCAGGATCAGGACCGTCTTGCCCACCCCGGCACCGCCGAAGAGGCCAATCTTACCCCCACGGGCGTACGGCTCCAGCATGTCGATCACCTTGATGCCCGTTTCCAGCACCTCGGTGCTGGGCGCGAGGTTATCGTAGGCCGGGGCGTCCTGGTGGATAGCGCGCCGCTCCTCGGCCTTTGGCTGGGGCAGGCCGTCGATGGCCTCGCCGACCACGTTGAACAAGCGGCCGCGGATGTCATCGCCGATGGGCATGGAGATGGGCTGCCCGGTGTCGATCACCTCGGTGCCACGCGTGAGGCCATCGGTGGAGTCCATCGCGATGGCGCGGACGCGGTTTTCGCCCAGGTGCTGCTGCACTTCCACCACGAGGCGGCTGCCGTCTTCGCGTTCGATGTACAGCGCATCGAGAATATCGGGCACGGCGTCGGCCGGAAATTCGGCGTCAATCACTGGGCCGATGACCTGCGCAATCTTGCCGTTGGTTTTTGTCTGGGTGGCTTCCATCGGGTGGACGGATTGGTTTCGTCAGGAGAACAGAGGGCGGTCGGGCATGGCGGCGGGGGCTCCCGCCACATGGACACAGTATACAGTACAACCGGCGCAGATGCACGAGCGGTGTGCAGCGTAGATTCTATTGGCCCGCAAAGAATTATGGAATTTGGCGGGATGGGTTCAGTGGTGTCCGATGCACGTTGTGGAACCGGGGGTATGCCGCAAGCACTGTGGTCACACAGTGAGCGCTGAGGGGTACACCCGGGCGAAGAGTAGGCGAACTCAACAAATAAACGATCGAACGGACAGCCAGTGTCGATGCAGGACCTCAGCTATCTTGAAACCAAATACGCGGTACAGCAAGCTATACACGCGACCGGAGTCTTCGGGGTGATAGGTTGAGGGAATAACATCACGATGCAATCGAACAGCAATGTGTGACTCCCGACGGTACAGATCACGCAGCGCCATAAACAACCGATATAGTAAGACTTTTTCGCGCGAGGGGGTCAGGAGGTTGCTGTCATCAAGGAAGCTATGGATCTCCTTCCGCAACCGGATCCACGCCTGGAGGCTTTGTGCGGTGTCACGATTCCATAGGGAATCACTTCTTCGCCGAAGCATAGTCAATGCCTGATGATCGCGGCATACGTTCCCACCGGATTTTAGTAAGCGAAAAGCAAGTTCTGCATCATCGGACGGGCCGTAATCCTCATTCCACCCCCCAAGCTCTTTAACTGAGGCTGTTCGATACAAATTGCTACTCGTGATTCCAAGCCGTGTTATGATAAGCCCGATCCAGTCGTCATCGTGCAGCGCAACAGAGGAAGGTTGCCTGTCGGGGTGGGCAACTTCAACGCTGTAATAGGAGCCCGCGATAAGGTCAGGTGGAGATGAGGCCCGGGCGGCGAGTTTGGCCTGATGCGCTAATTTGGAAGGATACAGTAAGTCGTCTGCGTCCAGAAATTGAACGAACGCGGTGTCACATAACGCCAAACCGACATTGCGGGCCGCGCTTGCTCCCCTGTTTCGTTGGGTGCGCAACGTGAAATTCGCACCCTCCGCTTGCATCGACTCCAGTATGTTGACTGTGGCGTCTGTGGAGCCATCATCTATGCAAATTATTCGTTGCGGGCTATACGTTTGATTTAAGACAGACTGAAGAGAGGATCGTACGTATGGCTCCACGTTGTAGCATGGAATCACAACGGATACGGTCGGCAAGTTGCCGCTATCATTGTTCCTGTTAGCACCCCTCATATGCGCGGCAATCAATACTGAAGCTTAGGTGGACAGCAGGCGCTGTGATTTGCTGTAGATCTCATCGATGAAGCTCTCAGGCGGATCATCTAAAATATGCCGCCCTATGTTTCGAAAGGAGTCCGGTAGCGATGGACGGGCATCTAAGTCAACATATCTAATGGTGCCCCCAAAGGAGTGGAGGTAGTCTCTGTATTTGAAATCTCCTCCTTTTTTGTTTTCCACTCGCTTTAGCCAAACACTGGGTATGCCATACGATTGAGCCGTTATTAGACCGTGAAGTGAGGAAGACATCACCAGTTCACAGGCACATAGCTGATTAATAAAGTGTTCTACTGAGCTCGTGACGTCAATAAAAGAAAATTTCTCATCATCAAGTCCGTCTCGAAGATCCCTATCTTTAAAGTGAAGAACGATGCCTATTTTTGAGGTGCTCTTCAATCGTCGACGGGGAGGTTCGTATAGGCGGCTCAATACTAATGCGGGATCACCGTAGGATTCCGGGCATCGACAGCCCCGTTGGTTTACCGCTTCCCGCGTCAGTGGGCCCCGCACCGAGATAAAAGAGGGCGCTTGGAGGGTCGGTACTCTCGCTGGATCGATGATACCGGTACCCCAGAGCACGGGCCGCGCAAAGTCGACCTGCTGAATAATGCTGCCGACGGTAACGGTCACATTCACCCTTCCCTCTAAGCGAGGAAGGTCATGCAGATGATAAACAGGGCGATTAAAAATCGATTCAAGAATATATGGCCCCATCAAGTCGCCAACATTGACCCGTTCCCTCCACCAATAGGAAACGAGAGGGGCCTTCAGATCCCTTGCGTAGTCAAAAGCGTAGCGTGCATACGGTTTGATTCGTTGTGCTCGCCGTCTGCCAGCAGCAGACAACCGTTTAAGGCCACCATGTACGTTCATACGACCCACGCTGGTAACTGAAAGGGCGGACGATGCATAGTACAGCGAATCGCTGGAAGGCGCGTCAACTCGGCGGAGCCCCCAACATGGTCGCGGCTTGTTTGTCGACCTCAGACCCGAGGACAATTACTTTTTCCCGACACTGGTAATTAGTGTAGTCAGAAGAGTAGCCCGCAGATTGTTTACAATGGTACTGGTTGCGTCGCATGCGCGGCACTCTGGATTCCGAAAGCAGAGAGCGGCACCCAACCTCGGGACTCCTCTTCTCGAATGTAATCTTACGACGCCTGTATGACAGATAGGTACTCTTCTGGCGCACACGAGGTATCCGGAAGCGCTTTCAAGATAGTCCGGACAATACCTCAGGTAACAGATGAAAAATCTGAGGGGGACGCGCTAAACACTGAAGGGCCTATCCAGCGCAATGCATAGACTTCTTTGAAACAGAGGATTTCTCCACCTACAAGACAAAGGTTGGCTATGAGTACAAATACAGCATTTCGATCCATTCTTAGCGTGGTCCTCATGGGGGCCCTACTTTTCATCCTGTCGGCCTGTGAGAGCAACGATATCGTGGGGCCTGACACCATCGCATCGTCTTCAATCGATATCTCTGCATCTTCCGCCGTGCAGGGTGAAACCGGATACGTCGACTTGATTGCCGGGCAGCATACGGTCGTTGGTAAGGTGAAGGTGGAGAAGAGCAACGATACTGCCACCATAACCTATCAAACCACGGGTACCTGGTGCATTACTGAGTGGCACCTGCATGTTGGTGATAAGCTCAGTGACATACCAACGAATCGTCCTGGGAATCCAATACCTGGCCGGTTTGAGTATTCGGATACTGAGGATTGCGTGACGACGGTGACGAAAGATGTTAGCATAGAAGGTTTTACGTCACCCATCTATGTTGCGGCTCATGCCGTGGTGCAGAGTGGGGCTGATGATGCAGATTATATTTTCGCCGTCACCAACGCTACCGCTGAGATATACAGGGTCGATGTTATAAACAAAACATCAAGCCTGTTTTTCGATACCGGTCTCGCCAATGGTTCAGCCAACTGGCCGAATGGGCTTGCGTTCGATGAAGCTACTGACCGGCTTTATTTCGTAGATGAGATTGCGGGTAATGTTAACAAATTATATTTCATAGATGTCAACGATCCCAGCGAAAAAGTTCTCGCAGGAGAGCTTTACAGTCGCAGTGCTGGTGCTGTAATGTATGAGGGTAAGTATTACTACATTCCCCACAACGTGCCCAATAATGATGATCTCAGGAAAGTCAGCTTCAATCCTGATGGCACAATTGATTTCGAAGATATAGCAGTGGGTAATTTCACTGGCATTGAAGGTGGCGCGACCTATCGTTTTGGCGATCTGGCCGCCAAGGACGGAACCATCTATCTCCATGGCAACCGTGTCAGCACAGGAATAGAGTTTTCTACAATTAACTTAGCCACTGGTGACTATACCCTGGTGTCCAGTGAGAAGAGTTCAGGTGAACTTTACGAGGCCAAGCTGCAGTTGGCTTTTGGAGATGACGGCACCCTGTATGGGCACCAGACCTTCGTTGAGATAGAGGAAGGGGGTACGGATGGAACGTTCTACACGATAGACCTTGAGACCGGATTTCTGACCCAGCATGCAGATAACATCGACGGGCTGGTGTTTAACGATATGGCACCTGCACCGGCGCCGGAAATCCAAGAGGAAACGGCCTGGGGCGCCGGCGAGCGCTTTGTGGAACGAGGCAATTGGGCCACGTACTTCAAGTGGGAGTGGTAGTATCATCCCACATCGATGTGTATGTTATTAACCGTGCCGGAGCTTGCGAAAGCTCCGGCACGTTTTTTTGTGCACATTTGTGGTGTGGAGCGCAGGGGGGAACACTCCGCGTAAAGCACGCTTCTCATCCCTTCCATTATGTGACGGTTGGCTTTTAAGAGCTATCGTCCTGTAATGGTATTAACTGTAAGCATAAAACAATCCCTTTTATGGTTAAAGCGTCTTGCTTTTTGTTATTCTTGAGCATGTGCCTTAATTCTGGACGCTTAGCCTAAACCGTTCTTATGAGGTTAGCAAGGTACCCTAATGAGCGGCATCTGCGGTAGTATCGCCTTCAACCCGTCAGCGCCGGTAGGCGGCATCGACGCCATGATCGGCGCGGCGCCCTGGCGCGGGCCCGACGGCGTCGGCGTGTGGCGCGGCGATGGCGCCGTGCTCGCCCATCAGGCGCTGCGCGTGACGCCCGAGTCGCGCCATGAGGAGCAACCGCTGGTGGATGAGGAAGCCGGTCTCGTGCTCGTGGCCGATGCCCGCATCGACAACCGCGACGAGCTACAGCGCACGCTCCGCTGTGACCTCCGTCGCTCGGTGCGCCGCGACGTCGTCACCGACACCGACCTCATCCTCGCCGCCTATCGCCGCTGGGGCACCGACTGCGCGGCCCGCCTCCTCGGTGATTTTGCCTTTGCGGTGTGGGATCGCCGCAAGCGCCAGCTCTTCGCCGCGCGCGACCCGATGGCGATGCGGCCGTTCTACTACCGGATCGAGGAGGGCCGTGTACTTTTTGGAAGTTGAGATGCCCCCGTTTTATGTACCAGGGTCTACGTTAGTAATTGCGCTGGTTCACGGTTGATGGGGTTGTGCAAGTAGAATGGTTCGCAAAGAACTCGGGTGTCTGATAATTCAGGGAGCTGTGCGGCCGGTGCGTGTTGTAGCGCACACGAAACTGCTCGGCCAAGATCTCAGCCTCGTAGAGCGTAGAGAATAATTCCCGATCGAGAAGTTCATCGCGTAGCGTGCTGTTAAAGCTCTCAATGTACCCGTTCTGCCATGGGGCCCCTGGTTCGATATATCGGGTCTCCACGCCGGAACGCTGTAGGTAGCGACGCACCGCCTCGGAGGTGTACTCCGGACCGTTATCGCTGCGGAGATGCGTAGGCCTTCCATGGAGCAGGAAGAGCCGCTCAAGTTCTCGGATAACCTCTTGCGAGGTAATGCTGCGTGCCACGACAATTCGATGGCACACCCGCGTATGCTCGTCGAGGACGGGCATGAACTTAATGGCCCTGCCATCCTCAAGGGTGTCGAAGATAAAGTCATAACTCCAGACGTGGTTCTTGTACGCTGGCCGAAGACGCACGCAGCCGCCAATGCTTGTGCCCAGGCGTCGGCGCTTGTGTTGCTTTCTGGGCACCTGATGGCCGCCCTTACGCCAGAGTCGATGTACACGCTTCTGGTTTACCCACCAGCCCTCACGACGCAAAAGCGCCGTGATCTGGCGGTAGCCCGAGCGAGGGTTCTCCTCGGCAAGCTCCGTAATGCGAGCTGCAAGGCTCTGGTCTTTCTCCGGCTTCGTACTCGTATAGCGCTGGGTGGAACGCGGCTGCCCCAGCACTCTGCAAGCCCGCCGTTCGCTCACGCCAAGCCTTGATTGAACATGGCGTACAGCATCGCGGCGTCGCGACGGGCTTAGTATTTTCCCTCAACGGCCTCCTTGAGAATATCGATGTCAAGGGCCTGCTCAGCGACAAGCTTCTTCAGGCGCTCGTTCTCCTTCTGAAGCGCTTTTAGCTCTCTGAGCTGCTTCTTATCCATCCCCTGGTACTTGCGCTTCCACACGTAGTAGGTCTGCTCGCTAACACCAATCTGTTTGACGGCGGAGGCCACGGTAGCACCTTCAGCGCGCAGGGCTTCCACTCTGCGGAGTTTCCGGATGATCTGCTCGGGGGTATGCTTCTTTTTCTTCATAGCGTTGCTCTTAGTTTGGGCGCAACACTAACATACAAACTGGATCAATTTATTGGGAGCATTCCAAAGTGAGGTAAAGCAGATCCTTGCCGCGCCGGGGGTGCCGCGGGAGATCTTTGAGCCGATGGTGGCGATGCACCTCTGCGGCCGCTTCGACCGGCTGGACTGGACGTTCTACGAGGGCATTTCGCAGCTGGAGCCGGCGCACGCGCTGGTGGTGACCTCCGATGGCGCCTACCGCACCTGGCGCTACTGGGACATCGATCCGACGCACCAGATCCGCTACCCCAACGAGCAGGATTACGTGGAGCACTTCCGGGAGCTGTTCAAAGAGGCCGTGCGGTGTCGCCTGCGGTCGCACAAGCCGGTGGGGCTGTTTCTGAGTGGCGGGCTGGACTCCGGCAGCATTGCGTCGATGGCCGGGCATCTGAAAGAAACGGAGGGGTTGCCTTGTCCGGAGTTTCGGACGTATTCCTGGAAGTTTCCAACGCTCACGCAGTGCGACGAGCGACATATCAGTGACCTGATCTGCGATCGGTACGACCTGCCGGCGACGTACATTGATGCGGAGGCGGTCAACCTCATCGGACCGCCGGATGGGGTCCCGGATGCCGATGAGCCGTTTATGGGCGTGTACCAGGCGCTGCTCACGGAAGGCCTCCGGCAGGCGCGCGCGGAGGGCGTCGGTGTGATCATGAGCGGGCACCGGGGCGACTTGCTGGTGGGCAATTGGATTTTCGATTACCTGCACCTCCTCAAAACCGGGCGCTGGGTGCAGCTTGTCCGAGCCCTGCGTGCCCACGAGGCCAAGTTGAATGTCCCCGCCAGACGCGCGGCCACCCTTTATCTCGCGCAGCCCCTCCGGGCCGCCCTCCGGCTGAAGGAACGGATGCCTGGCCTGCACGCGCTGCTACGGCGCAACGGTCAACGCGACGCCGCTGCCTGGCCCCCGTGGGTCGGGCCAAAGGTGCAGGCGCTAATCAAGGCGCTGCCCCCTTCGCAAGTCGCGGACACAAAGCGCATGGGGTGGGCGCGACAGGAGCGGTATGCGGCTATTCAGAACGCGATGCACATGCGGACGACCACGTGGTTTAATCGGATGGCCACGTCACAGCAGGCTGCGTTCGCCGATCCCTGGGCGGATCGCCGGCTGGTGGCGTTTGTCATGGCTATCCCGCCACGGCAGGTCTGTCAGGCGGGTGAAAACAAGCATATTCTGAAGGAGGCCATGCGCGGCATCATGCCGTCGCCGGTACTCCAAAAGAGCGGAAAGGTGGATCCGGGACCCCTCTATCGGCGCACCCTGAGGAGCACCGATATCTTACAGGGGGGTGGTATATTTGGCCTAAGTCATTCACATAGCGATGTAGTTGACGTACCGCGGCTCCGGCACGAAATTCGAAAAGAAATTGGAGCTGACCACCGCATTTGGTACGCGCTTAGCTTGTTGCTGTGGAGCCGCGCTACTACCCCGAATCCTACAGGCCATCCGATGAACACCCAACCGAAACGCCCCTTCCGCCGCTCCATGCTGATTGCTGAGGGTACCGTTGCTGATCTGACATCCACAGGCAACTCGAACCCCGACAATGACTGTTTCGGCGGGACCGTCTATCCGCCCGGCCATGACGACGGATGCCCGCCGAAAGGAGGTAACGGCAATGGAAATGGCCGCAGCAGCCGCTAAACGTACTTTTTAGATTGCCCATACGATTTGGACACTTCTGTTGTTGATACCGCTCCGCGCGCGCTGTTGCTGGCGCAGGTTGACCCGGTGCAGCACGGGGTACCGCCTGTCGAGAGTCTTTCCTTTCTTGCCCAGCAGCTTTCGGCGCGTACCGACCTAAAGGGTGTTGGTGTTACGTTTGTTGTACGATCCGAGCCCCATCCGGCCCTCGCCGCGGTGGGGTTTTTTGATGAGCAGACGGAAGCCCGTCTCGCCCGCATGAGCGCCCACGTGCAGTCGGCCATCGACCGGCTGCGGTATGTGACCTATGCCGACGCCGAGGCTGCCTGCGACCGCCTGGGCCAAGCGCTACGCGAGGCGGTGGGCAGCGAGCTGCTGCAGCACGTCCACGCGATCGGGGTGCCGCGGGGTGGGTTGATTGTGCTGGGGATGCTCAGCTATGTCCTGAATCTGAACCACAACCAGCTCGAAGGCGCCTTACCTCCAGAGGGGCCGCTGCTGCTGGTCGATGACATCGCGCTCACCGGCAACCGGTTGCATCGCTTTCTGCAGGTGCATCCGTCCCGCAACGTGGTTGTCGCCACACTTTTCTCGCATCCAGAGCTGCGGGAGGCGATGGTGCGCGACGAGCCGCGGGTCAGCGCGTTCGTGAGTGCGTACGATCTCGAAGATTACGACCAGGGGCGTTCCGACTCCGACACGCACAAAGCGCAATGGAAGGAGCGGTGGACGGGTACGCGGTACTGGACCGGTCAGACCGACCACATCTGCTTTCCGTGGAGTGAGCCCGACATCGCCGTGTGGAATCCGGAAACAGAGGCGTTGGAAGAGGGCCTCCGCATCATCCCGCCCACCCACTGCCTGCGAAATGCACATCTGACGGTGGCTGCGGAAGATGAGGCCCACCGAATCCAGCATCAGCCTGAAGCGGCTGGGCCCATCAAACCCCCCTCGGACGTGTTTTTCGGTAGGGTGGAGGAGAGCACGATAGTTGCCAATCCCGAAGCAGACGTGTGCATTGAGCTGCAGGACACCGGGGCCGCGATCTGGCACAGCCTCATCGCACACGGCACGGAGGAGGCAGTGGTTGAAGATCTGCTCGCCACGTACGATATAGAACGAGACGCGCTGGCCGAGCATGTCGCGCGCTTTATCGATGAGCTTGTAGCTAACCATCTCCTTCTCCGTGGCCCAGCCTGACATCCCACAGCCCACCACCGCCCTGAAGCGCTTTTGCGTCTACGGTATCGAGCTGGCGCTGGACTGGCAGCCGCGGGCGCCGCTGGTGCCGGGTGGTGAAGGGGCGGCAGCGGTCGAGCTTACCGTGCAGCGCGTACCGTCGGTGCCGGTGCCTCCTGAGGCGGAAGAGCCCATCGCCAAAGGGGGCGAGCTGGACGGGCTCTACCGGATGCCGGACGGTTTTGTATTCAGCTTTGGGTCTATTGCACGCTTCCACGTCACCCGCGAGCGCATTGCCTATGAGTTAAGCGACGAGCACTATGCCTATGGTATTGAGCTCTGGCTCCTCGGCACCGTCCTGTCCTTCTGGCTGGAATGGCAGCAGCGGCCGGCGCTGCATGCGTCCGCGGCCGTAATCAACGGGCAGGCGGTCGGGTTTATGGCGACCAACAAGGGGGGTAAAAGCTCGCTTGCGGCGACGCTCATGCAGCAGGGACACCCGCTTTTGACTGACGACATCCTGGCCCTCACGCCTGGAGCGCCGACCTTCGCCCATCCGGGCTTTCCGCAGATGCGGATGTGGCCGGAGCAGGCGGCTCACTTCGTGCCGGACAAGGACGCCCTCGCCACCGTCCACCCGTACATCGAAAAGAAGCGCGTGCCGGTAGATCAGCAGGGTATCGGCGGGTCCTTCTGCGACGAAGCGCGTCCGCTTGCCGCACTGTACCTGCCTGAGCGAGGCGACGATGTGGAGGCCATCCGTATCGAACCCATGCCGCAGGCGGAGGCGCTCCTGATGCTGGTCCGGGAATCCTTCGTGGCGAAGCTTATTGAAGCCGCCGGCTGGCAGGGGCAGCGGCTGGGGGTGCTGTCGAAGGTGGTGAAGGCCGTGCCCGTGCGCCGGCTGATCTACCCGAACGGGATTGAAAAATTACCAGCGGTAGCCGATACCCTTCAGCGAGATGTCAAGGCCCTGTCGCAGCAGTAGCGAGTGGCAGCGGCCGGGATGCCCCCGCTGCCCTGTCCACTGTCTTTGTACTGGCCACCGTTCGTATGGCTGATCCCCACACCCGTCCGGAAGCCCGCGCCCTGTTGGCCGGGGCGCATAGCCGCGCGTCGGCCGTTGATCACGACCAGCTGTCGCGGGCGCTGTCAGCGATCACCGACTGGGAGTTCTTCGTGCGCGCTGCTTCCTGGCACCATCTGGCGGGCCTCCTGCATCACAGCCTCGCGCCGCATGCCGCCCATGTGCCAGCAGACGTTCGCATCCGGCTCAGGCAAATGCACGGCCGCATCGCCCGGCACAACCTGTTGCTGACCGGCGAGGTGCTGCGCGTGCTGCGGACGTTTGAGGAAGCCGGGGTGCCGGTAGTCCCGCTCAAGGGGCCCGCGCTGGCGGCGCTGTGCTACAAGCGCTACCCCCTGCGCCCGGCCGGCGACCTCGATTTTCTCGTGCCGCAGGCGCATCTGCGGGCTGCGGATGAGGTGCTGAAGGCGGCAGGTTACGCGCCCGCGTCAGGAGCCGTGACGGCCGACGTAGCTGAAGCCGCTCAGCTGGGCCGTGAGTATGTGCACCCTGAGCGCCGCGTCGTGGCGGAGCTGCACGGGTATTTTCTGAACACCGTGCATCACTTCGATCTGGAGCCGGAGGAGGTCTGGGCGCGTCTCGATACGGGTATACTGGATGAACGCCGTATCCCGCGCCTGTCGTCCGAAGATACACTGCTGTACCTCTGCGCGCATGGGGGCAAGCACCACTACGAGCGTCTCAAGTGGGTCTGCGACATTGCCGAGTTGCTACGCTCGGAGGCCGCACCCTCGTGGGCGACGGTACGCCAGCGGGCGCGGTCGCTCCGCAGTCAGCGGCTGCTCTGGCTGGGCTGCCTTCTGGCCGCCGACCTGCTGGGCGCGCCGGTACCCGCCCCCGAGCTACGCGCCGCACGGGCCGACCGCACCGTAAGGTCGATGGCCCGGCGCGTGACGCGCTGGTGCTTCACGGAGCCCTTTGCCGCCGAGGAGTCGCTCCGCAGCTACTGGTTTCATCTGCAGATGCGCGAGGCGTGGCGCGACCGCCGGGCGTACCTCCGGCACCTCAGCCGCCTCGCGGTGCGTCCTACAGCGAAGGACCGGGCGTTTCTGCCACTTCCGCCAGGGCTGGAGCCGCTCTATTATGCCATCCGGCCGGTGCGGCTGGCCGTGGATGCCGTCACCGGAGGACCCGCTTGAGCTACGGCGTAAACCGAACGTCCACGGGCGCCTGCCGGTCGCGTGACTGCTGGATGGCCTCCTGAAACGCCGCTTGCGTCGCGTCCTCGTCAGCCCCTGCTTCGACCGTCACCTCCTCCACAGCGTCCGCATCAAGGCTCGCCGATCCGCCCGCGGCGCACGTCACGGTGATGCTCATGGGTGAGTAGAGGTTAAAGGTGAGTGCCGTGGCTACCATGTTGAGAAAGCTAAGGCGCGTCTCCACCCGCGCGACGCCGTTGGGGCATTGCTGAGCAGTTTCGACGGTGCTGGGGGGGACGAGGCCGGCGATAAAGCTGGACGCCCACGGACGTTCGATCGTCTGCGCCGACGGCTCAGCGTCGGTCACCACAGTGGCGTGGTAGCAGCCAGAGAGGAAGAGCGCGGCGGCCAACAGCAGGGTGCTGGCGATGTAGGAGAAGCGCATGAGAAAAGCCCGTACTGGTGTGTAGGTAATGTGGGTGCAACGTAAGCTATCCGCATGACGCATGCAAAGCCTACTAACGCGGTATAGGTGCGTTTTTTCCCATGGGACACCCCCTACACGTGACCATGGCCAAGCTTAACCCTGGGTAGGTTTGGCTTCATCCGGGTACTACGGATGCCCGAAAAGTCTCGCGAGGGAGGGGAGGACGACGTCAGGCGTACGTTCGGGGGGAAGATCTTCCGGCGTGGTATCGGTGCGGATCAGGATGCTTGATAGCCCGGCTCGCCGGGCGCCTCGGATGTCGGTGTTTGGGTTATCCCCGACCATCACGACGCGGGCATCCGGGGGGAGGTCGGCACAGGCCATCTCGAAGATCAGTGGTTCGGGCTTGCCCGCGATTGTGGGGGCAATACCTGTGGCTGCTTCAAGGGCCTGCAGGATGGCCCCTGCGCCCAGCCCGCGCCCCGTCGGCGTCGGAAACGAGGTGTCCGGATTGGTCCCCACGAACTGCGCACCCTGCAGGATGTGGTCCATCGCACGCTGCAGGTCCAGGTAGGTGGTGGAGCGATCGGCCCCCACCACAACGGCTTCCGGGGCCGTGCTTGTGAGGGTGATACCCTCGGACGGCAGCGCTTCCCGCGTCCCGGCACTCCCCACCACATCGGCCCGCGTGATGCCGTGCTGCGACAAAAAGTGCGCGGCCGCCCATCCGGCCGTCACGATGGCCGAAACAGGGAGGGTGAGCCCGGCGCGGGCAAACCGCTGCTGCAGAGCCACACGCGAGAGGCGCGGGTTGTTGGTCAAGATCCGGATGGTCTTGCCGCCTGCCAGGAGCCGCGTTACAGCATCTATGGCCTCCAGAATTGGCTCGTCGCTGAGGTAGAGCACCCCATCCAGGTCCAGCAGGAAGACGTCAAACTGATCGGCAAGCACGGGCAACACGCGGATGAGGGAGGGAAAAGCAGGCGGGCGGAGCAGGCAGTCCGTCGGCGGTTGATATGCGGGCCACGGATGAAGCGACTGCGGCACGCTCAACGGCGCATCCGGTGGGGGCGGTTTCGCTGAGGCGCAAAGGCCGGTCGGGCCATCAGTGTCGCTTCCCGGGCCGGCGGGTCAGAAGGCCAGGCGCCCGCAGCGCTATACGCTCGCCCTTGAAATCCGGCCGATGTCCATCAACAAAAAACCCTCTACCATCCGCGGGGGATCGTAGAGGGTCAGGTGCCCGGGACTGGAGTCGAACCAGCACGACCTTTCGGTCACTGCCCCCTCAAGACAGCGCGTCTACCAATTCCGCCACCCGGGCGAGGGGTCTTGCGTATGTATGCTACGGTGCTACAGGGGATACCTACCCGTCCTGCGTGGTGTGACTCCGGCAGGGCTCGAACCTGCGACCCGCTGGTTAAAAGCCAGCTGCTCTGCCAACTGAGCTACGGAGTCGGCGTCTGTACGCGGCTTCGCAACATAGGGCACCGCAGGGACGTCCACAAGTGCGTGCCGCGTGTAGAGCGTTGAAGTATTTATGAGAAGAATGTAGGTTCCGTTTCTTATCCCCATGGTATGTTCTTCACGGGTTTGTCTGCAAGGCGCGCCATGGGGAGGATGTAACCTATAGGTGGGCACGGCACATATAGTGTACAGCTGGTGCAGTCCGCTTCGTATATGCTAAGGTACCCCACGTCCGCGTGTCGCACGTAACCGAATATCTCATTGAGCAATGGGTGCGGAACCCTGATGCGTTGTCGCCCGAGCAGCGGCAAGCCGTCAAGGGCCGGCTGGCCACGAACGCCGAGGCTCGGGCCGCTGCCCAGTTCTGGCGGTTGTTCTTTTCGTCCAGCGAAGCGCTGCAGTCGACGGTCTCCACACGGGTGCAGCGCTTTGTCGATACCCTCTTTACGCCCCCGGCCCGCCTCCCGCTGGCGCCCCTTGCGGAGGAGGTTGCCGAAGGGGCGGTGCTGCATGCGCGGACGGCAGCGTTGCCCCGGGGCCGGTTTCGGTGCATCGCCACGCTGGCGCATGAAGGGCACCACCTGGTGCTCCGCCTGCTGCACGATGCGGAGGCGTCCGGCCCTGCGTACCGCCTGTATGTACTGGCGGATGACCCATCGCTGACCACCCACGCCCTCGTCGACCTCCCAGCGCTCGATCGCACGGTGCAGACCGACGCCAACGGCCGCGCGGTGTTTGGGCTGGGGTCGCCGCCGCCGGCCGAGGCGCTCACGGAAGCGACGGTGCACCGCCTGCTGGGAGAGGTCCCGGCCGACGCCAAGCGCCGGGCTGCCGCCCACCCACTGGCCGAAGGCGCCACCGCGCGCCTTTCCCCCACCGACACCCATCTGGTGGTGCAGGTCCGCACCAACGCGAAGGCTGTGGCGATCGACCGGGTGGTGGTTGGCCGCGAGGATCCGCCCCATATGGTGTCCCTGGCCAGCGGCCACGTGCGCCTTCCGCTTGCCGCTGCAGAGCAACCGCTGTACTTTTACGGGTAAATTGGGTAGACTGTAGTGTGCTATCAGTCACCGCACGGCTGATAGGTTGTCGCACGTCTCCCACCAACGCCCCGACGCATGAACGCATCGGTACCGCGCGAGCGCGCGTTTCAGCGGCTGATGCAGCGCCTCGACTACCCCGCTACGGCCTGTGCCCGATTGCGGGCCGTCTGCGCGTTTGTTGATGCGCTGCCCGCACCGCTCTTGGCCCATGAGCCGTATCTACTGGAGCTGACCTCGGTGTGGCCAGCCCTGGTGGAGGACCTCTCCCCGGTAGGCGACGACCCCCGGTTGCTGCATCAGCTGCACCAGACGCTGGCGCAGGTCCGCCGCGCCGTACCCGACGTGCGCGCCGCGCCCGAGGCCCAGGCTGCCCACCGGCGCCTGCGCGATCACGTGGCGCTGGCTTTTGCGCAGGTCGGCGCCTATGAGCAGATGGCCGCTGTGCTGGAGGTCGCCCTTCCAGCGGAAGCATCGGGGCGGCGTACCCCGGAGGCGCACCTCGCGCACCTTGTCGCTGCTGCGACCGCCAGTGACCATGCCGCTGCGGAGGTGCTGCGGCGGCTTGAACACGCGTTCACCCACGACCTCCTGCCAGCCGACGAGGGCTGCTGGGTCCCGGTCATTGAGGAGGCGCCAGGAGCACCCGCCGGCTGCGGTCGGCTGCGCCGCCTTTCTGTGCGGTTGATGGGGCCTGCGGCGGGCACCGCTGACGAGATCCATGCAGATGTCGCCGTGTTTGGCGTCGGGCAGTCGCGCACGCGAGCCATCGCCGATGCGGCCACCGCAGCCCGGCAGCGCCTGCAGCAGACGCACCCCGGCCTCGGCACCCGGTACCGGGCCGGCGCGGTCCATTTCGACGCGCCCTTTATTCCACATGAGGGCCGGTCGGCCCACCTGGCGCTGGCGGCGACCCTGTACGGGGCCTTCCTGCGCGAGGGTGGCGCGCGCGAGCAGTACCGTCTGCGCCCCCGCGTGGCCCTCACAGGGGACCTGGATGCCGCGGGCCGAGTGCAGCCGGTTGATCCTGAAACCCTGCCCGCGAAAGCCGAGGCCGTCTTCTTCTCACCTGCGACGGCGTTTGTCGTACCCGAAGCGCAGGTTAAAACGGCAACCGAAGCGGTTGCGGAGCTGCGTAAGGCTTTTCCCCGGCGCACGCTCCCGGTCATCGGCGCCTCTTATCTGGAGGATGTCTTCCACGATCGCCGTGCCTCCCGCTTGATCGTAGCCGGACCCATCCGCCATGGCGCGCGAAAGCTCTGGCGCCGACGTGGGGCGGTG
>LKNB01000022.1 GCA_001564055.1 Rhodothermaceae bacterium Tc-Br11_B2g6_7 | reverse complement strand
GAGTCATCGTCATCTGCGATAGTGACTTCGGGAAAGAGAATCTTAATGCCGGTCTGGGTGCCGCTGGGGACTTTGAGTTTCGTCTCGGACTCATCCTCAAAGACGAGACGCGCTTCTTCGTCCACCACCACACGCAACTGCGCATAGGATCCTTCAGGAATGGCGACGTCGGCGAGCTCGGCGGTTACGCCATTCTGTAGCTCCAAGAGATCGAACGCTTGCTCCTGTTCGGACAGCACAATCACGCCCTCATCTTCGCCTACCAGCTCTACCCGAAGAATCGTGACGTGCGCTTCTTTAATGTCAGCGGGCGCGTCGGTCAACAGCACGCGCATCTGGCCTTCAACCGGATCACTGCTGTTGAGGACATCACATCCCGTGAGCATCACAGCAGCAACAAGCACAACAGAGAAAAATGCAGAAAATCGTTTCATCGTTAACCCCTCGATGGGTTACTGGAAAAAAGAACGTGGGGTGGCACATCTGGGAGCAATTCGCCGGTAGGACGAGGTAGCTTCCGAGGGGTTACAAAGGTTTTTACGGGAGGAGGGGCGGTTTCCTGATGCGTTCTTTAACGCCAGGATTGAGCGCGCCTGCCCTACGAGAGGGGGCACGGACAGTTGGAGAGGAAGGTTTTCGTATAGGCACTGCTTCTTTCGCTGTGAGGGGTGAGGCAGGGAGCCTGTGAGAATGCATAAAAACGCCCGAACAGCAGAGGCTGTCCGGGCGGTAGGGTGCTACAGCGCGATAAGCAGTCAAATGCTACGGATGGACGCAGTTTGGCCCATCATTGGCATTAAACGTGTTGCCGTCGCCGTTGCATACGTCGCCGTTGATGTTCGAGCCTGAGTGGACAAACAGCCCATGGTCTGCACTGTCGCGCAGTGTACTGTCTGTGAGGTTGAGGGAGCTCTCGCGCCCAAGACTACGCCCGAGGGCAAGGTTCGCCGGCTCAACACTGCCATGAAATGCGGAGCGACCACCATAGGCAATCACCACGTTCGCCATGGTATTGTTTGGGTTGGAGGTATCTTCGAGCCAAATGCCCTGCCACCAGCCTTTCGTCGACTCCGCGCCGGTAAATACGATGGGATTGGCTGCGGTCCCCTGGGCCCGTATGACGGAGCCCGCCCGAAAGACGAGGCTGGCATCGAGCGCAAACGCGAAGGTCGCACCGGGGGCAATCGTGAGATCGGCTTCTACCGACGTGCGGTTGTCCATCCGGTAGGGGACGTCCAGCGCCTGCCATGAGACGGTACCCGCTGCCGTATTGCCAGCGACCGAGACGAAGTCGTTGCCCTCGGCGTTTCCGGTGAAGCTCGATCCGCCGTCGAGTTGGTGGATCTCGCTGGCAGATAGTTCGATAGGCGAGGTCTCGTTCTGCGTGAAGGTGTTGTCCTGCGAGCCCGCAAGGGAGGATCCGGCGTACACGTAGACTCCGGTCCCGCTGCTGTGGCGGAAGGTGCTGTTGGTAATGGCCAAACTACTGATTCGCCCGAGATTTCGCCCGAAGGTGAGGTTCGCAGGTTGGGTGCTGCTGTGAAATGCCGAGCGGCCACCATACTCTACGACTACGTGGTCCATCACGTTATTCGGATTCGAGGTGTCTTCCAGCCAGATGCCCTGCCACCAGCCGGGCGTCTGCTCCATGCCGGTAAACACGATGGGAGCGTCCGCCGTGCCCTGGGCGCGGATCACGGAGCCCTCTCTGAAGACGAGTCCGGCTTCAAACCGGAAGGCAAACTGCGCACCTGCGGCGATAGCCAGGTTGGAGTGAACGTCCGTTTGAAATGCCATGTCAAACGGCACGTCCAACGCAGGCCAGGTCACATCCGCTGTGACCGAGTTTCCGGACACGGTCACGAAGTCGTTTCCATTCAGATTGCCGGTGAAGGTGGAACTGCTGTCGAGATAGTGCAGGTTATCGGAAAAGACGCCGGCCGGTGCCGTAGCGTTTTGGGTGTAGGTGTTGTTTCCTGCAGATAGCAGGTCCGATCCGGAAAACAGCAGGAGCCCCCAACCGCCACTGTGGCGTAGCGTGCTATTGGTCAGTGCCAGGCTGCTTTCTCGGCCCAGATTACGCCCTAAAAGGAGGTTGGCTGGCGCCGCACTGCTGTGCATCGTTTCGCTTCCTCCGTACTCAATGGTGACGTGATCCATCATGTTGTTCGGGTTCTGGGTGTCTTCCAGCCAGATGCCCTGCCACCAGCCGGGTGTCTGTTGTGTCCCGGTGAAGAGGATAGGTTCGGCTGCTGTGCCATCAGCCACGATTACGGTGCCGTTATCAAACCGGAGGAGCGTTCCCTCCTCAAACTCGATTACGGTGCCGGGCTCAATCGTAAGGGTGCCCGAACTCACGCGCACATTTCCCACAACGCGGTAGAGCGTGGTGGCGGTGAGGGTGGTGTTTTCAGTGATGGTGCCCGAGAGCTCCACCACATCCAACGCAACAACGTCAAACCCGCGCGTCGTACGGTCGGTAGCACCGCCGGCGGACACGACGAGGCTGATATCGTACGATCCCTCCGTATCTGCGGTGAAGGTGGTGACAGACGATTCTGCGTCCTGGAGCGTCGAACTACTGCCCGAAGGGGACGTCAGCGTCCACGCATAGGAAAGTCCCGGCGCTCCAGATACGGTTGAAGATGTGCCATCCAGGGTTACCTGATCTCCCATTTGCGGGCTCGAAGGATTCACGGAAAAAGATGCGCTTACCTCAACGGTCGGTTGATCCGGGTCGTTCGCATCGAGGACGCCGTCGTCGCATCCAACGAGCGCCACGCCAGCAATGAGTAGCAAGCTCGTAAGGATGTTTCGTGCACTGCAATACGCCATGGTATGCTCCTGTATAGAATTGGGTAGGATTGGTCTGAAGTCCCACCACACGCATCGCGATGATGCTCAAAGAGAAGCATTTGAAGGGAGTCCACCCCTGTACGCGCACAACGAGCGAACACAAGGACACAACGGGTGCACATATCTGGCCATGTAGGTGTGACGGCGCGCATAGGCCGTCGGCTTCGCACGCACAATGGAGTGACCCGCTGAGGCGGCAAGGGGGATCCACCAGGGACGTAAGGCGAAAACGAAGCTGCCGACAGCGCTATGGCAGTAGCCGTTCCGATTTGGAGCGTTCTGCGCATGCAAGCACAGCAGGGAGTTGCAGGCCACATAATTCCGGCAGCTCGACGATCAGTTGCGCTACGGCATTGCACCATCAAGCGGTGCCTCACGCACCACCACGCGGTTCAGATGCGTCTTTCTGAGCGAGGGCCAGCACGAACTCGCCGGGGATCTCGTATCCTTGTCCGGAACGGTACGGTGCGATCGATTCGAGATACTCCTTCCGTGCTGCCTCCCGTTTCGCGTCGCCGAACTTATTCCATGCGAGCGCCACAGCACCACCCCAGAACGCCGCGTCGCAGGCTTCCTTTGCATCCTTGAAGGGTAGCTCAGATGAGAAGCGCTCGGTCTCGACGTTCTGGAAGCCCGCCCCTTCGAACTGCATCTTCAGATGCTCCCCTGTACCGAGCTGGAAGAAGAGCGGGCAGACGTCAGAGGAGACCCGTTTGTCCATGATGGGGAAGAGCTCGGCCCAGCCGCATTTGCTGCGTCTTCCCCAGACGACCGATACCGCTCGTCCGCCGGGAGCAAGAACACGGTGCATTTCGGCGATCGCCTGCGCAGGATCGGGCACGTACATGAGCCCGAGGGAGCAGAGGGCCACGTCAAACGTCTCGTCCGCAAAGTCGAGCGACTCCGCGTCCATTTGCTGAACCTCTACGTGGCCGTGACCATTGCGCTGGACTTCGGCCCGCAGGGCGTGCACCATCTTCTTGGAGAGATCCACCGCCACTACGCGGCCGGTGGGCGCCACCTGATTGGCCGCTGGAAGCGTGACGAGGCCGGTCCCTGACGCTACGTCGAGCACCTGTTCGCCTGTCTGCAGGTTAGCCGCCTCAAGCAGCCGCTCCTGTGCCGGGCGAAGGGCACGTTGCCAGGCGGATTCGTAGTAGGGAACGGCTTTATCCCAGCCGTACCGCTGAATGCGTCGCTGAAAGTCGGGATTCATGACGGTTCAGAGGGTTTCTTCTTGGCGTTCGTAAAGATTACCTCCCGCTCGATGGGCACCGGGTTGCGGAGGTTGTGGAGTACCGGACTGTGGGCGTCCGCCTTCTCAATGACGTCCTGCACGGCGTCCTCGGAGGCCGGGCTGTCGATGCAAACCCGGTAGCGCACGGCCCTGTAGCCAGGCGATACGTCGTCTATACCGAACGTGCCGCGCGCGTCGACGTCGGCTTCCACGTCGACCTGAACGTCGTCGACGGGCACCTCCAGGAATGCTGCCCACGTAACGTAGCCGATGGCGAGGCAGCTGCCGAGGGCCGCGCGCTCCAGCACGCTGGGGCCCGGCCCCGCATCGTTTCCCCCCTGGTTCTCACCGACATCGGCCAGAAAGGTCCAGTGCTTGTGCTGAACCTCGCAGGTTGTGCCGTCCTGCACGCGGATGTGGGTAGTGGTCTTGTACTGTCCTTTTTTAGGCTTTAACGAAAGGACTTTCCGGTTGCGTTCGAAGGCCGTGCGGATCGTTTCGGGTTCAGCCATGGCTGTTGGAAGAAAGTCTACTGGTGCGCGAGAACGAGGTGGGTAGCGGAAGGGAAGACCACGCCGTTGTCGTCCATGTGCGGTCGCAGAGCGGTTTCGAGGTCATCGATCATCGTCCGGCGCTTTTCTTCATCCAGCGCGCCGATCGGCCCGGCCAGCGGAGAGCTGGCGGCCTCCCGCCGCAAGAACGCCTCGGCGGAGGGATACCGCACCGGCCCGATGCCGATGGTAATGGTTGTATCCTGGAATCCGGCGTCTGCGACGAGGGTGCGAAGGTCGTGCGTGCTGAGGGATGGAAAGGGCGAGCGCATCATCGCACCGGCGTCCGGCCCGACGTGTTGTTCGAGCACATGGGCAAGCAGCGCCCAACCGGGGTTGTATTCGATGGGGCGCAGGACGCTCAGCGCGAGCCGTCCTTCTGTATCGAGCACGCGGTGCATCTCGCGGAGGGCCGATTCGCGGTCGGAGAAGAACTGAAGACCCTGCTGGCAGAAGACAACGTCAAAGGTGGCGTCGGAAAACGGGAGGTCGCGCGCGTCACCGTGATGCCAGAAGATTCCCGGCTCATCATCCGTTGCGGCCGACCGGGCCACTTCGAGCATCCCCTCATTCAGATCCAATCCGTCGACGTGCCCGTCGGCTCCTACCTGTGGCGCCGCGCGGCGGGCGACAATGCCCGTGCCGCAGGCCACGTCAAGCACGCGCTCGCCCGGCGCCAACTCGGCCAGGTCGATGAGGACGTTGGCTCCTGGAGCAAAAAGCAGCGGGACGAGATAGCGCTCATACGCCTCAGCGCTACTTCCGTCGAGCTGCCATTGCTCCAGCCCGGGTCCATCTGCGACTGCTTCGGTTTGTCCAGAATGCATGGTAGCAAAGCGTTTTCTGTTCGTGAGAAGAACGAGAATGTGTGGATCGTGAAGTGATCACGCGATGCCCGCCCGTATAATCAGGCTACCACTCCAGTTCACCGGGCATGCCTTCCACAAAGGGCTGCTTCACCCATCCCTTTTCGTACGGCGTGGCATAGGTGAACGCGAACGTATACTTCGATATTTTCCACTCGCCATCCACTCGGCGGAAGCCCAGTTCATATGTCCCCTGAAGCCAGAGGGCTTTGCCGTCGCCGGTGATCGAGGGGATCTCGGCATACCACTTTCCGGTGGCTTCGTCACCATGTACCGTAACGACCGGATTGTGGCGCATGTGCTGGGTGAAGAGCAGCTCTTCGGCGAAGACCTTCTCTGCGGCCTCTTTGAAGGCTTGCTTGCCTTCCGTCCGGCCCAGCGGTCCGGCGTCATAGATGACGTCCTCGGTGCAAAAGCGCTCGATGGCGTCGAGGGGCTTGCCGTCGTCGCCAAGGTAGTCCCATCGGTATACCAGCTCTTTGATTTCGTCCTTGTCCAGCAGTACTTGCAGGTCGGTTGATGTTGCTTTTGCCATGGTAGTTCCTCGCGTTGACGAATCTTTTTGCGTCGGGTATTCTGCATAACGGGTTGGCGGCTGATCTCCTCAGAACACGAAAACGACAGCCGTGTCACGCCCGGTAAAATTTGAACTTCCTTTATCTACGGTTACGTCGATAATACAAAATTCCTCCCCGGGGCTCTGGCCGACGGCCGTGCCGCCTTCATCCACGGTGAAGACCGCATCGTCGGTTGAAATCCATTCCGTCTCCATGTCGAGATCTTCCGTATCGACCGGTTCTCCGGCCTCAGTAAGCAGCTCGAATGAGAACTCCGCTTGCTCTCCAACTTCGAGCTCCACGCTCTCGGGGGAGATAACGACGCGGTCGATCTGGGGGTCTTCAGGGCCGGTGACGTCGTCGGTGCAGCCGATGAACATTATCGTAAAGCAGACGGCTACGGCTAAGAGAAAGAGCCCTGACGTCGGAAGGGGATGTGTGCTTCTATTACTCATATTTAGTCACCTCATTTTTGCGCATGCTGGTTGAAGTATCGTTCGGTGTTCACCTTGAAGGACGTTATTCTACTCACAACCGTGCGGTCCTTCTAATCCACGTAATCCAGTTCGAGAGGACCAATGGCGGTGATACGTAACGTGGTCTCGGTGTTGCTTCGTCAATCGGCGCCCACTCACGGGCCCATTTCAGGAAAGGTCAGCCCAAACCGCTCGCAAAGCTTGGGGATGCTGTCGAAGTCCATGTCAATCCCATACGTCTCGTTGATCTCAGCAAGTCGCTCGAGATCGCTTCCGGCCTCGGCCACCTCCTGGAAATAGCGTTCAAATCCTGCCGGCGAAACGATCTCGATCACATGGCAGGGTTCGTCCCCGGCATTCCAGAAGGTGTGCCACTGTCCGCGCGGCTTGACGAGCCAGGTGCCCGCCTCGGCCGTCACGACCTCGTCTCCCGCCATGGTGTGTAGCGTGCCGTCGAGCACGTAGGTATACTCGTCCTCGTTGTTGTGGCGGTGTAGTGGGGCAGCCAGGACGCCGGGTGGTATCTCGGGAAGCTGCGCAACGGCGAAACGCTCCTCCGTGGAGGCGCCTTGGATTTTAAAGTGACCGCCGACCTCTCCGAAGAGGAACGGTTCTCCACCGTCGGGTGGGATGATGGAAGGGGATGTGGATGCGTCGCTTTTTGGTGTAATCATTTGGGCTCAGCCTCACGAGTAATCATTCTTACGATTCGTGAATTGAACGGAAGGTACGTGCATATCAGAACACCCACCCGGCCGGCATCCACCGGTAGGCGTTGCCGTATTCCACGGCGTAGCCGAGCCCAGGAAAAGGGAAGTGGAAGCCCAGGATGAACATCTCGTCCGTCGTGGCGCGGTCGAGCAGGCGGTTGCGGCTGCGGGCGGCTACCTCAGGGTCGAGGTCTCCGAAGAAATGCCATCCCGGATATTCGAAGGACGTGTGGGAAAATACGATCGCGTCTCCGGCGAGGAGGAGCTGCTCGCCTCCGCTATCGACGGCGAAGCAAACGTGCCCGGGCGTGTGTCCGGGGGAGGGGATGCTCCAGATCCCGTCGGTTACCTCTTCTTCTTCCTGTACGATGCGGATGCGGTCGTTCATGCCCCCCAGGACCCCGCGGGCCAGCGCTGCAAAGGATTCAGCGATCTCAGACACGAAGGGTGGTTCCTGTGCGGATACGACGTCGTCGCTGGTCCAGAACGTGTGCTCCGCCTCCGAGATGACCACCTCTGCTTCAGGATAGATCGGAGCTCCGGCAACCGGGTTCACGAGCCCGCCCATGTGGTCCGGGTGCGCGTGGGTAAGTAGCACGTAGTCGATGCTCTCGGGAGCGATGCCCGCGGCCTCAAGAGAGCGGCCAAGCCGGCCTGCTGTTGGCGGCAGCTCCTCACTCGTGCCCATGCCGCAGTCGACCAGCGTTCGTTGATTGCCCGAATCGATCACGACGGGACTCGCCTGCAGGGGGATATTGTCGGCGGGAAGCCGGCGCGAGCGAAAGTGCTCCTCACGTGTCTCTGGGGCTGCATTGTACGCCTGGATTTCGACCGGATCGTCGATTGTAACGAAATCGGGAGAGTAGTTGAAGTATCCATCGCTGAGTACGGTGATCTCCATGTCTCCGAGGGTGAAGCGGTAGAAGCCTGGCGAGACATCTTCGGGGATACCTCCGGTGCTGCCCTCAGTATCCAATCTCGCTTGGGCTCCTACTGCGGGTGCCAGCGCGGCGCCGGCAAGGGCTGCGCCGTTCAGGCGGAGAAACTGGCGACGGTCAAGAGTCGGACGTTTCATCGTGAGCGCCTGGTTTATTTTGTTAGCTTGTGAGCTCTCGGAATAGCATGTGAAGGGTGAAGCCGTGATTTACCGTGCCGCCGTCACCTGCTCAATGCCTTCGAGCGCGTTCATGCGGTTGGGCGTGCGCTTTAGCGATTTTTCGAAGGCCTCCTGCGCCTCTGCGAGGCGCCCTTCATTCAGCAGCAGCTCGCCGTAGAGCTCGCGGACGGGCAGGACTTCGCCGGGCGTAATCGGGTGTTTGTCCATGGAGTCCTCAAGATCCGCGGCGTCACGCATGTGCGCGAGCGCTTCCTCGGTACTCCCCTCTTCATACAGAATCCAGGCGCCCACCGCTTTTTGCAGCGCCTCCGTCATGTGGGCCCAGTAGGCGTCGCCCGCGTCTCGCATGGACGCGACGAGTTCCTCGATGGCGTCTCGTTCAGCGGCAGCCTGGTCCAGATCGCCCGTTCGCGCGGCGCCGAGCCCGCGGGCGTAGTGTACGAGGGCTGTAGCGCCTTCGTAGCCATCCCAGTCGATAGTGGCAGGGTATTCGGTACGTAGCTCAGCGGCTTCCTCCCAGAGGTCCTGCTCCAGGAAGTACCGCGCCTGGCCCGCTGCCACACCATACGCGCTGGCAAAGTGCGGCTGGGTTTCTTCGATGGTGCGGATGCGGTCGAGCGTTTCGTCCGCCTTCTCATACGCGCCCAGCTGCAGGTACGCGTACATCATGTAATCGAGCGCGTGGGGATAGTGGAGCGACACCAGCCCGTTAAACGGATGCTCGAGAGCGGCCTCTGCCGATCGCTCGTTCCATTCAGCCGTTTCCTCCCAAAGGCCCATCCGCACGAAGATGTGGCTGGGCATGTGCAGTGCGTGGGGCGTATCCGGCGCGAGCTGATCGTATCCTCGCGCGTACTCCTCGGCCAGATGCGCGAGTTCGGCGCTGTCATAAGCGTGGATCAGGTAATGAAAGAGCCCGGGGTGTTCGGGGTGATTTTCGTAATACTCCTCGAGCAGTGCTCCCGCCCGGCGCTCCCGCGTGAAGTCGCGCTCCTCATCGGGCGAGAACTGCGTCATCGCATACGAGATATCGGCCAGCGCGTAGAAGGAGGCGGCATCCACATCTTCCGGGTACGCTTCGTGCAGCTCGCGCTGGGCTTTCTTCCAGGCGTCGATCCGCTGTTGATGGTCGGTCGGGCGATCCGCAGCTGGCGGATCCGGGTCGGTGAAGAAGGCCGCCGCCGCAGCGATGTGCATAGCCTCGCGCTCCGTATCAGCGCCCAGCCTGAGGGCGGCATCCACGGAGGCTTTTCCGCGCTGCAGATCATCATCGCTCGTGGGTGCCCATAGGGGCTGGAAACTGGTCATGGCCACACCCCAGTGGCCCATGGCGCATTCCGGGTTTAGCGCAATCACCTGTTCGAAAACGGAGCGCGCCCGAGAATACATCATGTGATGGAGGTGCGAGAGGGCCTCGTTGAAGCGTTCCTGGGCCTCATCCGAGCAGGTGATCTCGAACTGGACTTCCCCTACCGCTTCGTGGTCATCATGCTGTGCATGAGCCAGATGAGCAGAAAAAACGAGAGCCAGCGCTACGATTGCGAGCGTGCGGTACATCATGGGAGAGCAAGATTGGTCTCTGGAAATTAGGGGTCGTAGCAGGTGCGTCCGTCGATATATTTTCTATTGTACTCATTTTCCGTCCACCTCTACTGTGATGTAGCCGAAACCCGGACGCGATACACTCACCGGAACGTACGTCTTAGCAGTTCTTTCACATAAGTGGCAAGAAGCCAGGCCGCACGGTCCGTTGAACTACAGGGGCGAAAGCTATGGCGAACGGCGCCGTCACGTCGCTACTGCAGGCGCACAGGGAAGGGGACCCGGATGCGCTTGATAAACTGATGCCGCTCGTCTACGAGGAGCTGTATCGGATGGCGCACCACCGGATGCGCGGGGAGCGGAGGGGTCACACGTTGTGTACGACTGCCCTGGTGCACGAAGCATACCTCGAGATGGTGGAGCTGGAGGAGGTGGCGTGGGCAGACAGGCAGCACTTTTTTGCGTTGGCCAGCCGTGTGATGCGCAACGTGCTGGTGGACTATGCCGTGAAGCGCAACGCACAAAAACGCGGAGGCGGCCGTCAGCGCGTTCCACTGCGGGAAAGCGATGCAGAGGGCACTGTCGATGTAGAGGACGTCCTCGCAGTGCATCAGGCGCTGGAGCAGTTGGCGGCCCTGGAGAAACGCGCCACCCGCGTGGTGGAATGTCGCTTCTTTGGCGGCCTTACGATTGAGGAGACGGCCGATGCCCTCGATATTTCTCCCGCTACCGTAGGACGAGACTGGCGGCTGGCCCGCGCGTGGCTCAATCGGGCGCTCACGAACGGCAATGGCGCGGAGGGCGAGGCGCATCATGGATCCTAACCGATGGGCGCACATCCGAGCGATGTTCGAGGCGGCGTTGGAGCACGAGCCGTCTGAGCGAGTGGCATTTCTCGAGGCGGCGTGTGCGGGGGACGAAGACCTGCTGCGTGAAGTCGCATCGCTGCTCCAGTCGCATGCGGAGGAAGGGCCGGTTGACCGGATGATGGAGGACATAAATGAGGGCATCCACGGGCGCCTCATGCCGGACGCTGTGGAAGGCCGGCGGGTGGGACCCTACGCCCTCATCGAGGAGCTTGGCCGCGGAGGCACGGGGCAGGTGTTTCGGGCACGCCGGGCCGACGGGCAGTTTGAGCAGGAAGTGGCGCTGAAGCTGATCGCCGTGGGGCTGCTGTCCGATGAGGTCCGCACGCGCTTTCTCATGGAGCGGCAAATCCTGGCGTCCCTACAGCATCCCAACATCGCCCGGCTGCTTGATGGCGGGGTTTCGGAGCAGGGGCAGCCTTATTTTGTGCTGGAAGTGGTGCCCGGCGAACCGATCGATCGGTACTGCGCAACCCACCGGTTGCCTATCGAGGAACGGGTGCAGCTTGTGCTGGACGTGTGCGACGCGGTGCAATACGCACATCGCCAGCTGGTTGTGCACCGCGACCTCAAGCCCTCCAACATCCTCGTGGCAGAAGGGCAAGAAGCTGAGGCCGGCCGCGTGAAGCTGCTCGATTTCGGGATTGCCAAACTGCTTGATCCGGGCGTCGTGGGTGAGGACCTTCTACCGAAGACCCGTACCGGCGGGCTCCCCATGACGCCGGCGTATGCAAGCCCGGAGCAGGTACGCGGCGAGACCATCACGACCGCCTCGGATGTCTATCAGCTCGGCCTGGTGCTGTATGAGCTCCTTGCGGGGCGGCGACCCTACAGCGTGGAGGGGCGGAGGCCGAGCGAGGTCGAACGCATTGTGTGTGAGCAGGAGCCGGTGCGTCCGAGCGCTGCCGCTACCGAGGTGGCGGCGGTAGAGGGACAGGAGCCGCGTGCCGCCCGCCGGAAGCTTCGGGGCGACCTGGATACCATCGTGTTGAAGGCGCTGCGCAAAGAGCCCAACCGGCGATACGATTCGGTGCAGCAACTCGCCGACGATCTCCGGCGGTATCTGCAGGGGCGCCCGGTATCTGCCCATCCCGATAGCTGGGCGTACCGGGGACGGAAATTCGTTCGCCGGCACCGGTGGGGCGTAGCCGTCACCGCACTGGTGGGCGTGTTGTTGACGGCCTCCGTGATGGCGCTGTCCGTGCAGAATACACGGCTGGCAGAGGAGCGTGATCGGGCAGCACTGGAGGCCACCAAAAAGGCGCATGTGCAGGATTTTATGATTCAGCTCTTCAGCCACACCGATGCCGCAACCGCACCGGCGGAGGTGGCCGCCATCAGCGATGTGCTGGACCGGGGCGCGGCCCGCGTGGCGCGGGACCTGGCGGACCATCCGGCCATTCGTGCGGACATGTTGCAGGCGGTCGGTGCGGTTCACCAGCAGCTCGAGCAGTACGCTGCTGCCCGTCCGTTGCTGGAGGATGCCCTCCATGCGTTTGAGGCAGCCTATGGCCCCGCGCACCCCTCGGTGGCTTCGGCAGCGCGGGATCTGGCCGAGGTCGCGCGCGCAGAGGGCGACCTCGGCCGTGCCGAAGCCTTCTACCGGCGGGCTCTTTCGATATACGAGGACGCAGCGGCTGATCATCCCATGCGCATCGCGGCTGCGCGACACGAACTGGCGGTAGTCCTGCACGACAAGGGCCAGCCGACTTCCGCACGGGCGCTCTTCGATAAGGCCCTGCCCGTCTATCGCAACACGCTGGGCCATAGCCATGCGTCAGCGGCCGAGGTGTTTGCCGCCGCAGCTGCTGTAGAGCAGACCCTGCATAATTACGCCCGTGCCGATGCGCTGCTGGAGGAGGCGCTTGCTATTCTCGACCATGCCGCCCGCCCGGACCACCCGGATCGTCCTCGGTACCTCCTGGACCGCGCATCGGTCGCACGTGCGCAGGGGGCCTACACCGAAGCCGAGCCACTGCTTATCGAAGCGCACACGCTGGTGCAAACTCATCATGCGGCTACCGCTCCGGAGCTCCGGGAGGATGTGTTGGAGGCACTGGTGAGCATGTATCGTGAGCTGGGGCAGCCAGAGACGGCCGACACTTACGACATGCTCCTGGCGGGGCGTTGAACCGACAGGACAGGTGGCCCGCAGGTGGCGAGGCAAGGCTGTCGGTCGTGCAGGCCGCAACGAACGACTGTGAGCCCTCCCCCGTTGAGAACGCCACCCACCGGGATGGGTACTCATGCGCTGCATCGCACGGCCCTTCTTTCCTCAGCTCCTGACGCCATGAACGCCTGTGCCATCCTGAACCCTACGGCGGGATCTGCGCAACAGCAGGCCCTCCACGCCGCCATGGAGGAGCTTGCGATCGATCAGTGGATGACGGAAGAACCCGGCGATGCTACCGATCGCGCCGCCGAGGCCGCGGCAGCGGACTACGACCGTGTCATCGCCATGGGGGGCGATGGCACCATCCATGAGGTGGTGAACGGGCTGATGACGGTCGACGCGCCGCCCACGCTGGCCATCATCCCGCTCGGCACGGGCAACGACCTTGCGCGCACCCTGGCCCTCCCCAGGGACCCGCTGGAGGCACTGGCGCTGGTGGCGGAAGGGGAGACGCGCGCGCTCGACCTCATCCGCGTGCAGCCCACCGATGGCGCCACGCGCTACGGGATCAACGCCGCCGCGGGGGGCTTTAGCGGGCAGGTAGATGAGGAGCTCACGCCCGAGATGAAGCGGCGCTGGGGGCCGCTGGCGTTTCTGCTGGGCGCGGTGAGTGCCCTCCCCGACATCGAAGCCTATGCCACCCGCATCGCCTTCAACGACGAGGCACCCACGGCGGTGGACGCCTTCAATATTGTGGTGGCCAACGGGCGTACGGCGGGCGGGGGCAAACCCGTCGCGCCGGTCGCGAATCCAGAGGATGGATTGCTGGATGTGGTCACCATTGAGGAGGGCACGCTCGCGGCGCTATCGCAGGTGGCAGCGCAGCTGGTCGCCGGCACCTATCTGGACCACCCGCTGGTTACGCACCGCCGCGTCCGGTCGGTGCGGGTGGAGGCCTCCCCCGGCATGTGGTTCAACGTGGACGGCGAGCTGCTGACCAACGAGCCGGTCACCTTTGAGGCTGTGCCGCAGGCGCTTCCCGTGGTGGTCGGGCCGGCCTACCAGGCTACACCGCCAGCTCCGTAGTGCGGCCACAGGTCCAACCGGCGGCCTGTGCGGGCCTCCACAGGCTTTCCTCGCCGCGGCGTTGCAACTCCGCCTCCGCCCGCCGTACCTTGTACTGGCCCGGGGGCATGGACTGAACCCGTGGGAGGGTTCCCCAGCCGCCGGCGCCGCTCCGTGCTCTTCTCTTCTTTGCTGCCGCTGCTGCCGTGCCTACCAAATACATCTTCGTCACCGGAGGCGTGACCTCCTCGCTCGGAAAGGGCATCGTCTGCGCCTCGCTGGGGCGCCTGCTTGAAGCCCAGGGCCTGCGCGTGACCATCCAGAAGTTCGACCCGTACATCAACGTAGACCCCGGCACCATGAACCCGTATGAGCACGGGGAGGTGTATGTGACCAACGACGGGGCGGAGACGGATCTCGACCTGGGCCACTACGAGCGCTTTCTGGGCCGCCCCACCAGCCAGGCCAATAACGTCACCACCGGGCGGGTCTACCTCGAGGTCATCACCAAAGAGCGCGCCGGCGCCTTCCTCGGAAAGACGGTGCAGGTGGTGCCCCACATCATCGATGAGATCAAGGACCGCATCCAGCGCCTGGGCCAGACGGGCGACTACGACGTGGTGATCACCGAGGTGGGCGGCACCGTGGGCGACATCGAGAGCCAGCCCTACCTCGAAGCCATCCGGCAGCTCCGCTACGAGCTGGGCGCGCGGAACGCCCTCAACGTGCACCTGACGCTGGTGCCGTACCTTGCAGCCGCCGGTGAGCTCAAGACGAAACCCACGCAGCATTCCGTCAAGACGCTCCTCTCGCACGGCCTGCAGCCCGATATCCTCGTGTGCCGGTCCGAGCGGCCGCTGGACGACGAGTTGCGCCGCAAGATCGCCCTCTTCTGCAACGTGGAGCCCCGCGCCGTCACGCAGTCGCTGGATGCTGAAACCATCTACGAGGTACCCCTGCTGCTGCAAGAAGAGGGGCTGGACGCCATCACGCGGGAGCACCTGCGCATCGACGAGGACTTTCATTCCGACTACCTCGCTGAGGCGCGCCCGATGGATGATTGGATCGACTTCCTAAAGCGCCTGAAGAACCCAGAGTCGACGGTCACGATTGCGCTCGTGGGCAAGTACGTGGAGCATCAGGACGCGTACAAGTCTATCTGCGAAAGCCTTATCTTTGCCGGCGTGGCGCACCAAGTGCAGGTACGCATCCGGTTTGTGCTGTCGGATGATGTGGACAGCGATAATGTGGGCGAGTTGCTGCATGGCGTAGCGGCCGTCATCGTAGCCCCGGGCTTTGGTGAGCGCGGGGTAAGCGGCAAGCTGGAGGCCATCCGGTACGCCCGCACGCAGGATGTGCCGTTCTTCGGCATCTGCCTGGGCATGCAATGCGCCATCATCGAGTTTGCGCGGAATGCCTGTGGCTGGCCGGACGCCAACTCCACGGAGTTCGACGAGGACACGCCACACCCGGTGATTGCCATCATGGAGGAGCAGAAAAAGATTACCGACAAGGGCGGTACCATGCGCCTTGGCGCCTACGACTGCGACCTCGTGGAGGGCTCACGCGTGCAGGCTATTTACGGGACCGACGCGGTGCAGGAGCGCCACCGCCACCGCTATGAGGTGAACAATGTGCTCCGCTACAAGCTGCACGAGCACGGCCTGCGCTTTACCGGGGTGAACCTGGAGCGCGACCTTGTGGAGATCGCCGAGCTGCCCACGCACCGCTGGTTCGTGGGGGTGCAGTTTCATCCCGAATACCGCAGCACGGTGGGCCATCCGCATCCGCTCTTTGCCGACTTTGTGGGCGCGGCCCTGGCCTATGCCGAGGCGCACGACCTGCTAAGCCAGCCGCACCCGCCCCGCCGCGCCTCACCGGCCGCGCTGGCCTCGGCGGATGTGTAGCGCGCCGCGCCGCCTGTCTCCCGTTGGCGCGGTCCGAAGAAATATGCATACCCTATCGCCGCACATCAGACAGACCACCTAAGGCGTGCCATGGACAACCTCTGGAAACTCGTTCTCGCCTTCATAGGCCTTCTTGTGATATTTTCGGCGCTGGTGATGGCGGGCATCAGCCTCCCGCTGTTGCAGTCGGCTATTTTCTGGATCACGCTGTCGGTGTTGGGGGCGACGTTTCTGGGTACCGCCAGCCTGGCCTGCTTTGAGGTGGCCAAGTATTACCGGCGATTGAATGCCTCGCTCGAAGCAGACGAAGGCGCCCCCGCGCTATCGAAAGAGACGCTCCGGGCGCTGGTGCAGGAGGTTGTGGCGGAGGAAGAAGCACGTCAGGACAAAGCACTTCGGGAAAAAGCACGTCAGGACAAAGCCACACCGGAACCCGCGCCCCCGGCGGCCGACGAACCGAAGCAGACGTCCGATCCGGCGAGCAGCCGCCTCGGGTGATCGGCACGGCTGAGCATCGCACACTGACCCTTGAGTCATCACACACCACCCCGCCATGACGATCTACGAAGTCAACCTGCACGTCGACCCGGACGCGGCCCCCGCCTATGCCGACTGGCTGCCAACCCACATCGACGAGATGCTCGCCATCGACGGGTTCGAGGCCGCTACCTGGTATGCCGTGGAGGACGCGGACGACGACCGGGTGCACTGGTGTATCCACTACGAATTGGCCGACCGCGCCGCCTTGCAAGCCTACTTCGACGGTCCGGCCGAGGCTATGCGCGATGACGGCCTCCAGCGCTTTGAGGGGCAGTTCACGGCCGACCGGCGTATTCTTACTCCGGCCCGCGCCACGTCATAGCGTCCATCGGTCCGGTGCAGCAGTAACATTGCAGAGTCTTCAACGATTGGCGGGAGGCTCTGGGGATCTAACGGAAGCCTGCCGTTGTGTCATACTGCACGTTTCCTCGTTGACGCAGCCGGTATCCCATGGATCGCCAAGCCATCCAAGAACGCTACGGCATCGTCGGCTCGTCTGATGCCATCCGCAAGGTCATCGACCGGGCCCGGATGGTGGCCAAGACGGACATCAGCGTGCTGATTCAGGGCGAGAGTGGCGTGGGGAAGGAGCTCATCGCGGAAATCCTGCACGAGCTCAGCAGTCGGCGCCACGGCCCGCGCATCATCGTCAACTGCGGCGCCATCCCCGAAGGCCTCATTGAGTCGGAGCTGTTTGGAGCCGAGAAAGGCGCCTACACCGGCGCGGTGGAAAAGCGTAGCGGCTACTTTGAAGACGCCGATGGCGGGACCATCTTCCTGGATGAGATCGGGGAGATGCCACAGCAGGCCCAGGTGCGGCTGCTGCGCGTGCTCGAATCCGGGCAGTTTAGCCGCGTCGGGTCCAGCCAGCAGCGCTCAACCGATGTGCGGGTGATTGCCGCCACCAATAAGGACCTGGCCCAGGAGGTGGAGCAGGGCGAGTTTCGGGAGGACCTCTACTACCGCCTCAGCACCGTCATCATTCGCATCCCGCCCCTCCGGGAGCGCACGGAGGACATCCTGCCGATCTTCGACACCTACATGCACCGCTTCGCGCAGAAGTACGACAGCGCGCGTAAAGCGCTGACCGACGACGCCCGTGAGCTGTTGCAGCGCTACCACTGGCCGGGCAACGTGCGGGAGTTGCGCAACGTGGCCGAGCAGGCGGTGGTGCTGATGCGGGGCGATACCCTCTCGGCCGATGACCTCCGCCCCCAGCTCAAAGGGCCGGAAGTTAGCCGGGAGAAGAGCCTGATGCCGGTGCGCCGAGCCGGGCGACAGAAGCAGCAGGATCAGGATGGCGCGAGCGAGTTTCGCGAGCGCGAGATGATTTACCGGGCCCTCTGGGAGATCCGCGTCGAAATGCGGGAGTTGAAAGAAGAGATGCAGAAGTTGCGGGCCTCCAGTGGCAGCGTCGCCATTCCGCGCAAGCTCGCCGAACAGCACGATTTCTCCAGCGAACAGGGCGACTACGTGATCATCGATAGCTCGTCTTCCGGGTCAGCTCCGGACGACGACTACTTTGAAGATGCCGCCTACGAAATCGAACAAGACGAGAACGGTAGCAACGGAAATCCGTCGCCGGAGCCGACCCCAGTGGGCGCTGCCAATCGCCCGCTCGCGCCTTCGCGGAGCGATGAGGCCGCCTCCAATCGCGCCGAGCGCTCGGCCGAAGCGCAAACAGCCGAGGCGGCGCATGATCCTGAAGACCTCCCGACGCTGGAGGAGGCCGAGCAGAAGCTCATCAAACAGGCCCTGCGCCAGTTTGAGGGGAACCGGCGTCAGACCTCCAAGGCCCTCGGCATTAGCGAACGCACGCTCTACCGCAAGCTCAAAAACATCGATGAAGAGGAGTTGTAAGCGCGCCGCCTGCCACGAGCCGCTCCACGGCGCCCGACTCTTTCCCGCGCATGGACATGCTTTCACGTAATCACTGGGGCCGCGCAGTAGCGCTGCTCCTCACAGGTAGCCTGCTGCTCGGCGGCTGTGCCTTCTATAGCTTCACCGGCGCCACCATTCCCGGGCACATCAACACCATTGCGGTGCCGCTGGCTACTGACCGCACCGACGGCCCCCTGCCCACGCTCGACGAGATCCTCACGCAGCAGGTGATCGCGCAGTTCGTCAACCAGACACGCTTGCAGTTGACCTCATCGGAGACGGACGCCGATGCGCTGTTGGACCTGCGCATTGAGCAGTATAGCAACAATCCGACCGCCGTGGGGGGCGATCAGGCGGCGCGCAACCGCGTATCGCTCTCCGTCGCGGTGCGGTACGTGGATCAGGTGAATGACGAAGAGTTGCTGGATCGCTCGTTTAGCGGTTCGGAGGAGTATGACCCCATTGAGCTTGGCCCGGCGGGGGAGGAGGAAGCAGCGCGGGCGGCGCTGGATATCATCGCCCAAGACATCTTCACGGCGGCCACCTCTAACTGGTAGGCATGAAGTAACATGCCCGGCCTTTACGACACGTACGGTTACGCCTCCGCCACTCTTTTCGTATGACCTCCTGGTTGCATGATTGCCGTACTATACGCCGTTGCAATGGCAGTCCTCCTTGTGTATGGGCTCAACCTGCTCTGGCTATCCCTCGGGCCTGCCCGTCCACGTAGCGCGGCTGACGCCCCGCCGGAGGCTCCCGCCGAGGGGTGGCCCTCGGTGACGGTACAGTTGCCGGTCTACAACGAAGCCCACGTCATCGAACGCCTCATCGATGCCTGCGCGCGTCTCGACTATCCGCAGGCGCAGCTGGAAATCCAGGTGCTGGATGACTCCACCGACGAGACGCAGGCGCTTGCTGAGCAGCGCGCGGCCTACTGGCGGCAGCGGGGCGTTAACATCAGTTGCATCCGCCGGCCCACCCGCCGCGGCTACAAGGCGGGCGCCTTGGCCTATGGGCTGGAGCGTGCCGAGGGCGACTTTGTGGCCATCTTTGACGCTGACTTTGTACCGCCGCCGGACTTCCTCAAGCGCATGCTGCCCCGGTTCGATGCGCCAGACATCGGCCTGGTGCAGGCCCGCTGGGGGCATCTCAACCGAACGCAGTCGTGGCTGACGCAGGTACAGGCGCTGGCACTGGATGCCCACTTCTGCATCGAACAGACGGGCCGTAACCGGGCGGGCTGCTTCATGAACTTCAACGGTACGGCCGGGGTCTGGCGGCGCGCCTGTATTGACGACGCGGGCGGCTGGAAGGCCGATACGCTCACTGAAGACCTGGACCTCAGCTACCGCGCGCAACTGAACGGCTGGCGCCTGCGGATGGCGATGGACGTGGCCGTGTCGGCGGAGCTGCCGGCCAACGTCAACGGCCTGCGGACGCAGCAGCACCGGTGGACGAAGGGCGGGGTGGAGGTGGCCCGCAAGCTGCTGCGCCGGCTCTGGGGCTCGGGCGCATCGGCTGGGGTGAAGCTACAGGGTAGCATCCACCTGCTGGCCCCCCTCGTCTTTCCCTGCATCCTGCTGACCGCCGTACTGCACGCGCCGCTGCTGCTCTCCTCCGAGGCCGGCGCCGGACCCGGCCCGCTATACTTTACCGTGATGGGACTTGGCATTGTGGGCTTTGTCGGCTTCTTCCTGGCGCAGGTGCAGGCGCAGCGCACCCTGCAGACCGACTGGGTGCGGCGCTTGCGGCTGTTTCCGGTGTTTGCGGCCGGCATGATCGGGCTCTCGGTGAATAACGGCTGGGCCGTGCTGCAGGGCCTGCTGGGCCGCAAAAGCGCGTTCGTGCGTACGCCGAAGTTCAGCACCGAGATCTTCAGCGCGGGCGCCTCCGGGGCGTGGTGGAAAAGCCGGTATGCCAACACGCGCATTGACCAGGTCGCCTGGTGGGAGGCGGCGCTCTGCCTCTACTGCACCGGCGGGCTCGTGCTGCTGCTGGCCAACGGCATCTGGTCGGCCGTGCCCTTTCAGCTCCTCTTCGCGGTAAGCTTTGCCTTTTTTGCCAGCTACAGCTTCCGGCAAGCGCGCCTGCCCGCAACCGCCGGCGCGCAGACAGCAGCGCAGAGTTGACGGAAGTCCCCGCCGTGCCTATGTTACCCTTTCCCACGCCACTAACCCGTCGATCCGCCTCGCGTCATGGCGATTTCTGAAATCAAACAGGCCGTCCAATACATGCGGGCGGGCGATACCACCGAAGCGGTGCCGCTCCTGGAGCGCGTCACTACCCAGATGCCGCAGTACGTGACGGCCCACGTGCTGCTGGCGCGCATGTACGAGGCCGCCGGCCGTGGCGAAGACGCCCTGCGCACGTGGGAGCACGCGGCGTTTCTGCTGCCTGGCAGCCCCACGATCCGCGCCGGCGTGCGCCGGGTGCTGCGGCGTCAGCCGTCCATTCCTGCCCCCGCGCCTTCCAAGCCCCCCACGGAAGACCGCACGGACGAGGCGTCGCCATCGGCAGAGGCGCCATCTGCTGGTACGGCGACGACAGGCGCCCCTGCTGAGGTCCCGCGCGCAGAAGCCCCGGCCTCTGCGGCTGCCGCCGAGGCGCTGGAAGCCGAAGGCGAAGACCTGGACCGCCTCATCGAAGACCTCGAGACCGCCCGTATCGTCCCGCGGCCCGACCTCGACGACATCCCCGAGCCGGACCTCGAAGACGACATCGACGACATGGTGTCGGAAACGCTGGCGCGCATCTACAGCTCGCAGGAGCAATTCGGAGAGGCGGCACGAATTTATGAGAAGCTGGCGGTGATAGACCCTGACCGCGCAGACGAGATGGAGGCGAAGGCCGCTGACATGCGCGCCAAAGAAGCCGAGCAAGAAGGGTAGAGGTTTAGGGATCGAGGAAAGGAGGAATCGATGCACGCAACGCCATACCTTCCCTCCAGCGTTATCCTGAACGGTGGTACGCGTGGGTGTTTGAGGGTTTGGGCGTATGGGGGTGTGGGGGTGGCTCTTTCGTTGAGATGACGGGGGAGTCGATGAAACGAGGAATGGCGGCTGTGAGGTAGCGTCGACCGGCTGGTCGACGGGCCTGACGCGGCGCTCAGGTGACTGGCGAGACGATAAGATCTTCCCGATACATTATCCCACATCGTCAGGTGTGTCGCCCCGCCTTGTTGCTGGACTCATGAGCGGCACGTCGCTGGATGGCGTGGACGCGGTGCTGGCCCAGGTGGAGGGCACCGGGCGCCGGCTTTCGGTGACGTCCCACGCGTTTGTGCATCAGCCGTACCCCCGCTGCGCCATGGGAAGTGCCTTGATAGAGTCTCAATGTACGCAGTGCAAAACCTGTTTAAACAAGTTATAGTTAATAACATATTCATATGAATTTGTTGCATGTGAGCTGGGGGGGGTATATTAAACCACCGTTCAACCGCCATCAGGCCTTGTCACGTCATGAAGTTATCATCTGCTCCGTATCGTCTGTTCCTCACGTTTTTTATATCATTCCTCTTTGCCTTGGGCTCCGTGATCTATGCGAATGCGCAGGCTGACCAAGAGCTGGAACCCATCTCAGGCTTCATAAGGTGTGAAGAATATTGTAGTGATCAGTCGTGTGACGGCCACTTCGATGACTGCGACGGAACCTCCGTGCAATGCTGTGTATGGTCAGACTTCGACTTTGATACGCAAACGTGTGACGAGGGGACGGCATACGACACTGGGTGTGCTGGTACTCCGATTGTTCATTAGGTTTGAAACGCGAGACCTGAATACTGATCTTGGCACTGACCATGTTAAAGGGATCTTTCGTGGCTTTCGCGGTAGCACTGGTTCTTGTAATCTGTGCACCCACCCTATCGGTTCTACCAGATGACCCCTACGCCTTACGTCCGTCATTGGTAGGGGAACCGCCATCCGAACGTACGTGGCTGGAGCCCGCCATTGAAAAGGTGGCCACGCTTAGCCAGTCGGACGAATACGTGCTGTACACACCAGAGGGTGCCACGCTTGGGCCGGAGGGGTCGGTGCTTGTATATGACTTTGGCGAACATCAGCTGAAGGCGTTTGCGTCCGATGGTACGTACCTGCGGAGCTACGGCCAAGGGCAGGGCATGGGGCCAGGGGAGGTCTTGCAACTGAGAGATGGTGGCGTCTGGCAAGACTCGCTCGTGTACCTGGTCGATGGCATGCAGCGCCAGGTGAATCTTTTCGATCAGGAAGGGCAGTTCATCGACGTAGAGGCCTACCCGGAAGGCGTGACACAGTATGGACGGGGGGCCGACGGCACGTGCTTCGTGCGGCCTCCCCCTGTTCCTGAAAGGCCATTGCTGGAGATGCATACCCCGGATGGAGTGCGACAGGTGCCCCGATTCTCGGAAGATCCCCCAGATACCGGGGCCTGGTTCGGTGGCTGGCTGAATATCCACAATGATCGGGCGCTCTACGCGTCTACGTACGCGCCCGTCATCCTTGCTTATTCCGCTGATGACACGGTGGGCACGGCTCACCCTACACCGGATTTCGGTGGGCCTTTTGTCGGCAGACCCGTTGCTACGGGAGAAGGGACGTATCACATCTGGGCGCAGGTGGACGGCGATGTCCTCACAACTCAGCTGTGGGATGGGGAAGGTTCGGTGCCTTCAGGTCCGATGCCCGACTCGCTGTTTTTCGATGTCTATGACGCCACCGACGTATCGCATCAGTATTCAGCCCGTTTTGCCGTCCCAGGGCGACGGGCGATGTACGCACCAGAGTCCCGGCTGCTCGTAGCCCCGCAGGATACGACCGTGGATCTGTACCGCCTAACGAACGAGTGAAGATGCGATTAGAATTGGACATCCGTTCAGAGGTCGTTCTTCACGTACTCGTGGTGCTTACCGGCATAATGGCCGTGTGGCTATTTTGGCCGCCAACAAACACGAGCGAAAACGCAGATCAACGTCCCCCATGGGAGAGCATAGATATTCCGGAGCGCGCGCTTGGCGTAAAGGGTGCCGATTCTTTTGTCTATATACTGACGTCATTAAACTGTCCTTATACCGCGAAAAGCCTTGATTTTTATGCTGATCTGCGTCATGAGATCGATAGCGTACGACATGCGGTTGTAGATGTAGCTTTTCTGTTGGTCCTCAACAGCGAGTCGACCATGTCACATCGCGAGAAGAGATTGCAATTAGATATTTTCCGCTCCTCTGGTATTGGCGTTGATTCCCTCGTGACGCTGCCCTTTTCATCGCTGGACATCCCAGGAACCCCAGCGATCGTTGTATCCCAGAGGAATGACGACGTCGCAGCCGCGTGGGTTGGTTACCAGAGAGAACGAGGTCAGGAGGCGATCCGGGAAGCTCTACAGAGTCTTTAGTTCGCTTCTTAGCCGTGCGTACGTCCACTAAGGTTGGCAGCGAGTTTTGCGCTCGTGATCCTAAACGAAGTGAAGGATCTCCTTGTGGCAAACTAACGACGCAGCTGCAGGAAAGCGGTGGTGCGTGTGGGTGTTTGAGGGTTTGGGCGTGTGGGAGTGGTTCTTTGGTTAAGATGAGGGGGCGGGAGGCGAGGAATCTCCAAGTTACGGAATCGAAGAAACGAGGAATGGCGGCTGTGAGGTAGCGTCGACCGGCTGGTCGACGGGCCTGACGCGGCGCTCAGGTGACCGGCGAGGCGATGAGATCCTCCCGACGTAACCAAACGTCGGCGACCGATGCGCATAGAACGGCCGACTCCGTTTTTTACCTCACGCCCGCCTTCCTCCCGTCCCGTTATGCCCGCACCGCCCGCTGCGTCGCCTCGCCTTGTTGCCGGACTCATGAGCGGCACCTCGCTGGATGGCGTGGATGCCGTGCTGGCCCACGTGGAGGGCACCGGGCGCCGGCTTTCGGTGACGTCTCTGGGGTTTGTGCACCAGCCGTATCCTGCCGCCCTGCGCAGCCTCATCGCGGCGCAGTCGACGCCAGAGCGCTCGTCGGTGGGCGCCGTCTCCCAGCTCAACGTCCGCCTGGCCCACGTCTACGGCGCGGCCGTGCGGTCGCTGATGGACACCGCCGGCCAGCCGGTGGAGGCGCTGGACCTGATCGGCCTCCACGGGCAGACCGTCTACCATCACCCCACCCCGGCCGACTGCGCGGGGCAGGCCGTGGCGTCTACCCTGCAGCTGGGCGACCCGTCGACGCTGGCTACCCTGCTGCAGGTGCCCGTGGTGGGCCATTTTCGCCAGGCCGACATGGCGCTGGGCGGGCAGGGCGCTCCGCTTGTGCCGTACGTCGACTGGGCACTCTGCACGTCCGCCGAGGAGGCGCGCGGTCTCCTTAACCTGGGCGGCATCGCTAACCTCACGGTGCTACCCGCGGGCGCCGCCCTGACCGACGTGCAGGCGTTCGACACCGGGCCGGGCAACATGGTCATTGATGGGCTGGCCGAGCGCCTGCTGGGGCAGCCATTTGATGCGGGCGGCACCGCTGCTGCGTCCGGCACCATCGCCAACGGGCTGCTGGCTGATCTGCTGAACATCCCCTTTTTTGCGCAGGCGCCCCCGCGCTCCACGGGGCGCGAAGCCTTTGGTGCGGCTTTTCTGGAAGATCTCCTGCAGCAGGCCACGGCCGCAGGCGTCACAGAACCGGCCGACCTGCTCGCCACCGGCACGGCCCTCACGGCGGCCTCCGTGTATCAGGCATACGTCCGCTTTGTGCGGCCTACCCAGCCCATCGCAGCGTTGTGGGTGTCGGGGGGTGGGGTGCACAACACGTTCCTGCTCCAGAAACTGGCCGACGCGTTCGCGCCGGTCCCGGTGCGGTCCGTGGCGGTGCTGGGCATCGACCCGGATGCGAAGGAGGCGCTTGCCTTTGCGGTGCTGGCCCACGAGACGGCCAACGGGGTGCCGACCAACGTGCCGTCAGCCACCGGGGCCACGGGCCGCGCGGTGCTGGGTACGCTGTGCCGTCCTGCCGGTCGGGATGTCGGATGAGTAGCGTGCTCTTTTTGAAGCGTACGATAGGGCGGCGTCGGGATCTTGTGAAGGGCGGCTGAATTGCCTATCATACGGGTCGCTCCTACTCCGCCCCTTTACACATTTCCTCATGTCCCACGACGTTTGTTCGGCAGGCTGGGGCCTGTCGCCTGCCGGAAAGCGCCTTGCCGTGCTTCCGATAGTGCTCCTTCTTGCAGCTGTCATCGCCTGCGTTGGCGCACCCGTTTCCGCGACCACGTCTCCCGCACTGGCCGCTTCTGCAACAGTTATAACCGCGGCCACCGACACCGCCGCGGTGCGGATCGTCCAGCCCGGTGCACCGGGCGAGCCTACGCAGGTGCTGCAGGAACGCCAGCCGCCGCCCATCCGCATTGTGCAGCCCGGCGCTCCCGGCGAGCCCACGCAGGTGCTCTCCCGCGGCGCACGTCCGGCAGCCGCTCCGGCCCGCATCGTGTACCCTGGCGCTCCGGGTGAGCCCAGCCGGGTGCAGCGCCCGGCCGCTACGTTGCAGCGTGCCCAAGGCCCGCAGCACACCGAGGCTGACGTGGCCTTTATGCAAGACATGATCCTGCACCATGCGCAAGCGGTGCAAATGACGGCGATGGTGGCGGATCGCGCAGCCAGCGCGGACGTGCGCCAGCTCGCCGAGCGCATCGAACGGTCACAGGAAGACGAGATCGCCTACATGCTGTCGTGGTTGGCGCGCCGCGGGGAAGAGCCCCCCATGCTTTCGCCGCAGGAGCGGGCCCTCTTGGGGATGGACGACGCGGAGGACCATGGCGACCACACCGCGCATGACCATGAAACGCACGCGCACGACGGCCACGACCACGACGGCCACGCGCACGACGGCCACGACCACGACGGCCACCACGCCATGCACGACCACAGCGACATGGCGGGGATGCTCTCGCCCGACCAACTGGACGAGCTGGCCGCAGCTTCGGGGGAGGCCTTTGACCGGCTCTTTCTGGAGTTTATGATCTTCCACCACGAGGGCGCGATCACCATGGTCGACGAACTCTTCGCCGCCCCCAACGCCGGGCAGGAAGCCGAAATGTTTGATTTTGCCTCCCACGTCGAGTCCGATCAGGCCATCGAGATCGAACGGATGGAACGCCTCCTCACGCAGCTTCCATAAGCAGCTTTCATACGTAACCTCCAACCCCTGTGCTCTATAGCCAGCCCCTGCAGCAACCTCTGCTCTTGCCCTCGCCGGCCACGGGGTCGTTTCACCTCCCATCATCTGATTACACGACGCGCATGTTTTCTCTTTCTTGCTGTACACCGGTCGGCCGCACCCTAACGGTGGGCCTGCTCGCTCTGCTCATTGGTGCCTGGACGGCGGGGCCCGCGCTTGCCCAGGACCACGCACCGCATGCACCCACGGAAGCATCCACGGAAGCACCCACAGAAGCGGCCGCCGATGACGAAGACGTCTGGTGGGATCCGGACGACCCCCGCATCGGGCTGGCGGCGGGCTGGTACGACGCCGAAGAGGCCGCACAGCACATGGAGCTGCTGGCCTCCTTGCCGCGGCCCGATATCTTTGTGGATGCCGATAATCCGGGGGACCTCAACTTTGCCAACTCGGATATTGCGTTCCGCGACCACTACGCCATCGTGGGTAACTTTTATGGCTTCATGATCTACGACATCGCCAATCCGCAGCAGCCCACGCTGGAGGTGGCGGTCGTGTGCCCCGGGGGGCAGGGCGATGTATCCATCTACGGCGACCTCATCTTCATGTCGGTAGAGCAGACGCGCGGCCGTATCGATTGTGGCGTGATGGGCGCGCCAGGCCGGGTGAATGAGGAGCGCTTCCGCGGGGTGCGTATCTTTGACATCAGCGACCTCACCACCCCGAAGCAGGTCGCTGCCGTCCAAACGTGCCGCGGCTCGCACACCCACACCATTCTGGATGACCCCAACGACGACGAGAACCTGTACGTGTACGTCTCGGGCACCAGCTTCGTCCGCTCGGGGGAAGAGCTGGAAGGCTGTGTGCCGCTGGGCCCGGACGAGTCGGACGATACGTCGTTCTTTCGCATCGAAGTGATTCAGGTCCCACTGGATGCCCCGCAAGACGCCCGCGTGGTCAGCGAGCCGCGCGTTTTCGCCGATGAGGAGACCGGCCGTGTGGATGGCCTCTGGCCGGGCGGCGACCATGGCGAAGGGACCCAGCGCTCGCGGCAGACCAACCAGTGCCACGACATCACGGTGTACCCGGAGATCGGGCTGGCCGCGGGCGCGTGCTCAGGGAACGGTATCCTGCTCGACATCACCGACCCCGTCAACCCCGTGCGCATCGACGCCGTGGCGGATGAGAACTTTGCCTACTGGCACTCCGCCTCGTTCAACAATGACGGCACGAAGGTGCTCTTCACCGACGAATGGGGCGGGGGGACGTCGCCGCGCTGCCGCGCCGACGACCCCGTCACCTGGGGTGCCAATGCCATCTTCACCCTGGAGGACGGCGTGATGACCCAGGCGAGCTATTACAAGATTCCGGTGGTGCAAACATCCACCGAGAACTGCGTGGCGCACAACGGCTCCCTCATCCCCGTGCCGGGGCGCGACATCAAAGCGCAGGCCTGGTATCAGGGCGGGGTGTCGGTCTTTGACTTTACCGACCCCGACGACCCCTTCGAGATCGCCTTCTTCGACCGCGGCCCGATGAGCGACGACGAGCTGCAGGTGGCCGGCTACTGGTCCACCTACTGGTACAACGGCTACATCTACGGCACCGAGATCGCCCGCGGGTTCGACGTCCTGGAGCTCACGCCGAGTGAGCACCTGAGCGAAAACGAACTGGCGGCTGCCAAGCTCGTCACCTACGACGAGTTCAACCCGCAGCACCAGCCGCGCAACACGTGGCCGGCCAGCTTCGTGGTGCCCCACGCCCTGCTCGATCAGCTCGACCGCAACGACGGGCTGGCAGCGGAGCGCCGAGGTGACGTGCGCGATACGCTGGAGGCTATTGAGGCGATGAGCGACCGTCCGGCACAGCAGGAGGCCCTGAACGCGCTGGCCGAAGCCCTGCAGCGCGACGCCGCCAACGGCGCTGCCGACACCGACCGCGTCACCCTGCTTGCTGAAGCCGTGGGCGACCTCGCGGTATCCATGCGCTAAGCACAGGACGCGGAACGGTTGCGCCTGTCGCCGCCAGACGGGCGACTCCGCTGAGGGCGCACACACCGGGTTTGCCCGAGACGGCCGGTGGCAGATAGCCACGGGCCGTCGGGCGTTCTGGTGCCCGCGTGTGCCTTCCGGCGGCTGCGCCGGGGGGCTTTGGTGGGCGCGACCAGTGCGTGCCCCCGGTGGTGTAGCGCCTTCCCTGTAGCGCTCCCCGACGGATCCCTACACACGGGTACGTTTTTTCCTGACCTCGCGCTGGTATGCTATGGCTTCACCCTCGTCTCCCTACCGTCCCATTGAAGACTACGGCCTGATTGGTGATATGCGGACCGTGGCGCTCGTGAGCACGGAGGGCGCCATCGACTGGTGCTGCCTGCCCCGGTTTGATGCGCCGAGCGTTTTCGGGCGGATCCTGGACCATGAAAAGGGCGGCACCTTTCATCTGCGCGTCGTGGGCGATGACGTGGAAACCAAGCAATTCTACTGGCCGGATACCAACGTGCTCGTGACGCGCTTTCTCTCGGAAGACGGCGTAGGCGAGGTGCGCGACTTCATGCCGGTGGGCGGGCCGGAAGTAGATCCCGACGAGCGGCAGATCATCCGCACGGCGCGCGCGGTGCGGGGTACGGTGCCGTTTCAGCTGGACTGCCATCCGGCGTTCGATTTCGCTCGGGCGGAGCATACGGTGAGCGCCACGCCAAACGGCGTATGCTTCCATGGGCCCGACCTCGGCCTTAGCCTGGCCAGCGAGGTGCCGCTGGAGCAGACGGGCGACGGGGCAAGGGCCTCCTTCACCTTACGCGAAGGGGAGAGCACGACGTTTGTCCTGCGCACCATGCCTACGGGAGGCGACTGCGGCACCCCGCTCGACCCGGACCAGGCCGAGGCCGCCTTCCGCGCCACCGTGGCGTACTGGCGCGACTGGCTGGCGCAGAGCACCTACACCGGGCGCTGGCGCGAGTCCGTGCATCGCTCGGTGCTGGCGCTGAAGCTCCTCACCTACGCCCCCACCGGGGCCATCGTGGCGGCGCCCACCTGTGGGCTGCCCGAAGAGGTCGGTGGCGTCCGCAACTGGGACTACCGCTACACGTGGATCCGCGACGCGGCGTTTACCATCTACGCCTTTTTGCGCATCGGCTTCACCGACGAGGCGCGCGACTTCATCACCTTTCTGACGGGCCTGTGTGCGGATGCCGCCGCCGACGGACGCCCGCTGCAGATCATGTACGGCATCGACGGGCGGGCGGAGCTCACAGAAGAGACGTTGGACCAGCTCGAAGGGTACCGCGGATCAGCACCTGTGCGGGTGGGCAATGGCGCGTACGACCAGCTGCAGCTCGACATCTACGGCGAGCTCATCGACTCCATCTACATCTACGACAAATACGGCGTGCCCGTGACCCATGAGGTCTGGGGCTCCGTGCGCACCTATGTGGACTGGGTGTGCGATCACTGGGAGCAGCCCGATGAAGGCATCTGGGAGGTGCGCGGAGGGCGCCAGCAGTTCGTCTACTCCAAGCTGATGTGCTGGGTAGCCGTCGACCGCGGGCTGCGCCTGGCGCGGAAGCGTTCGCTCCCCGCCGATGAAGACCGCTGGCTGGCCTGCCGCAACGCCATCTACAAGACCCTCATGACCGAGGGGTGGAACGAGGACCGGGGGAGCTTTACGCAGCACTTCGGCACCGACGCCCTGGATGCGGCCAACCTGATGATGCCGCTGGTGCTGTTCCTCTCGCCCGGCGACGAGCGCCTGCACCGCATGTTGGACGCGACGATGCAGACGCCGGAGCAGGGCGGGCTCGTTTCCAACGGGCTGGTCTACCGCTACAACCTCGATGAGAGCGACGATGGGCTGGCCGGTGAAGAGGGCACGTTTAACATCTGCACGTTTTGGCTGGTCGAAGCCCTCACGCGGGCGGGCTGGACGGAGCCGGAGCGGCTGGAGGATGCCCGCCTCATCTTCGAGCAAATGCTGGGCTACGCCAACCACGTAGGTCTCTATGCCGAAGAAACCGGCGCCCGGGGCGAGGCGCTCGGTAACTTCCCACAGGCCTTCACCCACCTTGCCCTCATCAGTGCGGCGTACAACCTGGACCGCACGCTGGAGTAAGCCTGGTCGCGACACGTCTCCTCCCATCCGCTGTGGACCCCGCCCACCGCTCCATGTACAAACGCCTCTTTGCTTCCCTGCTGGCCCACGCCGACGGCGCGCAGGAGCGCCTTTATGGCGATATCAAGCGGGAGCTGTTCGCGCCGCTGTCGGGTACGGTGCTGGAGATCGGCCCGGGGAGCGGGCTCAACCTGCCGTACCTTCCCTCGGCGGTGACGCACTGGATTGGGATAGAGCCCAACCCGCACTTCCACCCGTACATCCGCGCCCAGGACGCGGCGCAGCGGCTGGAGGTCACCCTCCACGAAGCCGTCGCGGAGGCGCTGCCCGTGGGCGACCACGCGGTGGACGCGGTCATCAGCACGCTGGTGCTGTGCTCGGTGGACAGTGTGCCGCAGGCGCTGGACGACGCGCGGCGGGTGCTGCGTCCGGGCGGGCGTTTCGTATTTATCGAGCACGTAGCGGCGGACGAGGAGCGGTGGCTTCATACGGCGCAGCGGGCCATCCAACCCGCCTGGTGCTACTGCGCCGACGGGTGCCGGCTGCATCGGCACACGGGCGAGGCCATCGAGGATGCCGGCTTTGCAGAGGTGCACCTCAGGCGCCGCATGATCGGCTCGGCGTTCAACCTCGTGCAGCCGCACATTGTGGGGTGGGCGATCGCGTGACGGCTCTCGGGTGTGATAGTTTTTCACGTGTGGGCGTGTTTTCGGTGTGGGGGTTTGGGAGTGTGGGGGTTTCTTTTAGTCGAAACGGGGAATCGAAGAATGGAGGAAACGAGGACGCTTTCGTTGAACGTGGCACGTTAAACGCCTATCGATCGCGGTTGCCGATAGCCCCACTCGGTCGCGCCTAAACCCGACGTCGTAAAACTCAACCCGCAACCCCCAGACTCAACAAACGACTGCCAATCCGACGCAGCACTACCCCCTGGCACAGTCGTTGATATGCGGCAAAGTAAATCAATCTGTGTCTCGTGCAAACTCTCACACCATGATGCGCTGGTTACATCTCCCCCTCGGTCTTCTGCTCATTCTGGGTTGCAGCCTTGATGGTCCATCTACGAAAGCGACCGCCCACGCTGCGTTCGAAACACCTCCGCAGCGACCGGCTGTGCTCTATGCCGACACGGTGGCCGCGCAGCAGGAAATCACCCGGAGCCGTGAGAACGCTATCACGCGTGCCGTAGAGGCCGTAACGCCGGCCGTGGTGAGCATCAACGTGCTGGAAGTGCGCCGCGTCCAGGTCCGCGATCCCTTCAGCAACTTCTTCAACGATCCCTTCTTCGAGCATTTCTTCGACCGGCGCCCGCGCACCATGGAGCGGGAGGTGCAAAACCTCGGGTCCGGCTTTGTGATCTCAGCTGACGGGTACATCGTCACGAATGAGCATGTGGTGGGCCATGCTACGCAGATTGAAGTGCAGTTTCCAGATGGCCGCTCGATGGAGGCCGAGCTGGTCGGCAGCGACCATGCGTCCGATCTGGCGCTGCTGAAGGTCACGCCCGCCGAGCCCCTGGCGTACCTCGCCTTCGCGGACGCCACCGCTCCCATTCCTGGCGAGTGGGTGATCGCGCTCGGTAACCCGTTCGGACTCTTTGAAGCGGCCGACCCCACCGTTACCGTCGGTGTCGTGAGCGCGGTGGGGCGCAACCTGCAGACCCGCCGCGACGGCCGCGTCTATCGCGATATGATCCAGACCGATGCGGCCATCAACAGGGGCAACTCCGGCGGGCCGCTCGTCAATGCGGATGGGGACGTTATCGGCGTAAACACCGCCATCATCGGGCCTGCGGGCGGCAGCGTGGGGATCGGGTTTGCCGTGCCCAGCGACCGGGCCACACGCATCCTTGATGAGCTCCGCACCCACGGCGAAGTCGACCGCTCGTACTATACGGGCGTCCAGCTTATCGATGTGGACCGCCGCATCGCGCAGGGCCTCGGGCTGGCGCAGGCGCGCGGCGCCTTCGTCCGCGACGTGGACCCCCGCTCGCCGGCCGATGCGGCGGGGCTCCAGCGCTACGACGTCATCGTCTCGCTGGACGACCGGCCCGTCGCCAACCGGCAGGACTTCCTCGTGGGCCTGTACGACTTCCGGCCCGGCGATGACGTCACGCTCGCGCTCATCCGCGATGGCGAGCGCATCACCACCACGCTGGAGATCGGGCGGCAGGGGTAACAAGACGCCCCCCGCCGCTATGACCATTGTGTCTGTACTTCATCCGTTGTGCGCTCGCCGGTTGAGAACGTATGGCATAGACGCTGGTGTAGAGCTAAACATTAGGGGCTTCGTTTAAATGGTAGCCACTGATATAAACCCCGGACGTTTGGGTACAAGTGGATGCCCTCGTGGTATGGTGCCACTCCGCGTACAAAAGTCCCTTCTCCCTCGACGGGAGAAGGCCAGTTAGTCCGGTAAAAGTCAAGTTGAACATCGCTGTTTTTGCGAACCATTTGTTTCTACGGGCAGTTGCTCCAAATAGGCGGCTGTCGGTGGTGATATCCCGCACATGGTGTCAACAGCACCTTGGGAATCCCGCTGCAGTCGCCTTCTTTTGCGGCCACGGGTCGGTCGCCCAGCCGCAGGGCGGGCGAAATCCGATAGTGCTGCCGATCAGGTGGGCTCGCCATGGGCTTCCGCGGGGTCAAGCAACGCCAGGTCCGCGACCGCGTGCTGGAGGGCCTGGCGAGCGTACGACCCAAGAGGGGTGAGCGGCGGACGCATCCGCTGCCAGCCGGCATGGCCGGTCTGCCACGCCATCACCTGCTTGAGCATCGGGATGGTGGGGTGGGCCATCAGCGTACGGCGGATGTGGGATAGCCGATCCTGTGTGCTATGCGTCGCCTCGGTATCGGCCGTGCCGGCGGCGTGCTGCGAAAAGACAGCGCCCGCAAGCGCGTGGGTTACGTTGACGGTGGCCGAGATGCAGCCCGCGCCGCCCGCCTCCAGCGTGTCGTGCAGGTAGACCTCATTGCCGGCAAGCAACTGGAGGTCGGGAAACGTCGCGCGCAGCCCACGCATGTGCGTCCAGTCGCTACTCGAATCCTTGATGCCCGCGATGGTGTCGGGAAAGGCGTCGACGAGGCGGCTGATGAGTTCGTGCGAGTAGGGCACACCGCTCATCTTGGGGAAGTGGTACAGGTAGAGGGCCAGGCGCTTGTCATCGACGCCGCGGATGATCTGCTCCAGGGCCGCAAACGCGCCCTCGGTGGTGATGCCCTGATAGTAGAAGGGCGGCATCGTGAGCACGCCGGGGATGTCGTGCGCCAGCGCGTGGCGCGCCAGCGCAACGGTATCGGGTATGGCAGCACATCCAGCGCCCACCATGAGGCGTTCGGCGGGTATGCCAGCCTCAAGCACCCCCTCCAGCCCGGCCTGCCGCTCGGCCACGGAGAAGGAGTTGGCTTCGCCCGTGCTGCCAAAGAGCAGCACGCCGGTGCATCCGCCCTCCAGCAGCCGGCGGATATGGCGCGTCCAGGTTGGGACGTCGATCGAAAGATCCGCGTGAAGCGGAGTTAGGCAAGCGGCGTAGATGCCATCGGGGCAAGGCACAGGGGCAGGGGCAGTCAGTGGTCAACAATATGCCAGAGGTGAACACGTGACGGTGCGTTGTGCTCCATAATGCAGTCCAGTCCCCCGTTTTCTAATCATGTCGGTCAACCCGACAGCTCATCATTCACAGCACTCTGCCCACCACAAAAGTCCTCTCTCCCCCGGCGGGAGAGAGCCAGAGAGGGGGAAGCCCAATGCGTACGGAAGCCCAATTCGCAATTCACCTCATGATACCGGCATCTTGCTGATGTTTTCTGTCCATCAGCCGTATCCGGCCAGACGGGCCAGCCTCTCCGGCGCGTCCCAGAACGGGCCGAGCGCGTCGGCGTGCGCGCGGGGAGCAGGTCCTGTGTCTTCGTGGAAGTGCCGCCTGGTTGATGGATCAGACTGCTGAGGGTCATGCAGGCCAAGCCAGCCGTTTCATCGCACGCGGAGCGTGCTCATTGTGCGCTCCCACGCAGAGCATGGGAGCGAGAAACCTGCCGTTCAGGCGCGCCTCGCCGCTTGCGGTCGACGTCTTCTCTCCACCGGCGGGAGAGAACCAAAGAGAGGGGGCTGGTCAGCGCCGAGCATCCGGGCACAGGCACGCTACCGCCACTCGCCGAAGCGGCCTATTGTAGCCGGCACCCCATCTGCTGATACCACGCCCCCTCATCCCGTCCTTCTCCCGCAAAGGGGAGAAGGGGCTTGTGGGCGGGCTGCAGTGCTCATGCTATGAGGCCGTAGAGCCTCTGCGCCCATGGCGTTCCTGCTGGATGCCGTGCTGGCTCCCACTGTTCAACCAAAGCCCCTGCCGTTCAGGCGCGCCTCGCCGCTTGCGGTCGACGTCCTCTCTCCCCCGGCGGGAGAGAACCAAAGAGAGGGGGATGGCCAGCGCCGAGCATCCGGGCACAGGCACGCTACCGCCACTCGCCGAAGCGGCCTATTGTAGCCGGCACCCCATCTGCTGATACCACGCCCCCTCATCCCGTCCTTCACTCCAAGAGCACGTGCTTCGCAGCGCTCCCGCTGGGGGGGAAGGGGCTTAATCACGATCGGGGTACCATACCTCAATATCTTCTCGCGTTTTACCACACCTATACCTCCGTTCACTGTGTTTGCTGCATAAAAGCGTTGCTGAAACGAAGCCCTGATCCTTCAAGCCCACACGAGCGCCCACGCAAAACATCCGCTTCCCCCGGACGGGAGAGCGCCAGAGAGAGAGGAAGGCCACGTTCAGGAAGCCCAAAGCCTAAAGTACAAGTTCCTATAACAACCTAACACAGGAGTAGAACGTCGGGAGGGTTACTGGCCGACAAATGGCTGCCCGGAGTCAAGTCGTCTGCGTAACTCATCAATCCCCAGGCTCTTAAAGAGCAGGCTATCCTCGGAAACGTTAATAAACCGCCCTTCGCGCTGCACCTCGCGGTATAGCACAAGTACCTGTGGCACTGCAGGTTCGGTGAGTTCCTGTCGCCAAAAATATTCCACGGCGCCGCTGTTGAGCCATCCGTTTCCTGTGATGAGCTCATCGAACACCTTAAAGGAGGATAAAAAAGTGTAGCCTTTATCTACATCACTTTCAATTGATACCCCGAGAGCTGAAACCGTATATTCGTCGTCGTTCAGCTCTGAATTAAGCGTACGTTTTAATTCGCCGACTACCTCTGCAGTACGATCAGCAGTCGAGGCAGCACACGCAGGAGAGCCAAAAAACACCAAGCGCACATCCTTTTGGATACTTTCGTCCAGTGGGGCCGGGCGATTTTCTGATGACAGTAGTGATTCCGTATCATCATGGCCCACATACCACGAATGTAGAAATGGAAGGGTGGCAAATAATAGAAAAAGTGCCGCCCCGTAAATTAGCCTAATTCGATGCATTATCAATCTGAAATTAGTGGATAGGCCGTCAGTCGGGGGAATGGAGAAGCGCTATACTGCAGGTGATGCAGGTTCGAAAATGCCATCACACGGGACGAAAGTTGGCCTTGAAAGGCCCCACTCCCGGTTTCAAGATCAAAAACGTAGGTATCGTAGTTTCTGGCATCACGCGCTCGATCGATGCGCCGCACTTGAAACAACGCAAATTGATCATCGATGAGCAAGAGCCTTGTCCCAATGTGACTGCCATCTTCGGGTTTCAGGAGCCGAAACTCGGGCCGGCCGTCAGGAGACGTCGCTTCCCGGGTGGGAATCGGTCGAAACGTCTCCAGCGTCGATTGCCACAACGGCTCGCCATTGATGCTATATGCCAGAACGAACGGCACGTAGTGAAACGAGGCTACAACGGTCTCCAGTGCCTCACTACAAACGACGGAGGATATCTCTGAGAACGTAATAGCCTTTATCGGGTGTTCAGCTGCAAAATGGTGGCCGAAGGAGTACTGGTGCGTTCCTTCAGGTCCATACATATGCAACGTATGTCGGTCGCTGTCGAGACCTCCAAATACAATCTGCTCGCCCAGGGCGCATGCTACTGTGGGGGTGAAATGCAGTGTATAGGAGGTGTCATATTCATAACCCGAGGGTCGATGTCTAAAGCGTTGCACCCTGCGGTCCCGGTCGGCCACGGACAGTACGCCCTCAATGTCAACCGCGATGGCAACCGGTTCAGTAAACTCACCTGGCCCGCGCCCGCGTTGGCCCACTTCGTCCACCATGTCACCTGCCCGGTCCAAGACCACTACCGTCTGCGAAACGTCATCAAGCACGAAGAATAGGGAGTCACGCCACGAGACGACATCCTTAACATTCCCCAAAAGTAGACCATCTGGACCATCTGCCACGCCTGCTGACCAGGCTTCGTCATCACGCTCTACTCTCTCCAGCGGGGCTTGAGCGAAGGTGGTGGTGTTAGCTTGGTCAACGACGTGTTCAAATGAGTGATCGAAGGATATGCCGTTATCATGATCCTGAATAGGTAAAAATATAAGAAGCAGAAACAGCCATTTCGCCGGCATAAAAACTCCTCAATTTACAAATATAGAGTGCATAGGGCACTATCCGCATGTAAGATGACCGCATTCTTCACCGCCGAAATACAGGTTGCATTGCCAGTTTGGGTCATAGCGACAGACAAATTCATCACTTGGGTCATCAACGGGGTCTACAGTTTCTTCTTCTTCCCCCGCAATATACCAGCATGACATATCACTACAGGTACTTGGGGCAGGGTCACCCGACAAAGATGCGTGTGCGAGACCTCCTAAGGTCAGTCCCAAAAACGATGTGAATACGATCAGCGCTACATTCTGAAGTGTAAGCATACTGCTTCAAGGGTTTGTTGGGAGTAAGCTGCATTCGAATATATAGGGGGGTAAGATATGATGAATATTATATTAAGTTAATTGTTTATTATTGTAGGCCAATGCACTTCGGTGGCGTCCTTTTTGAGTTCAATTCTTTTCGCTCTCGTATCAGAGGGGCCCCCGCTAAACCAGCCGTCAATGTGACGAGTACCTACTTAGCGAGGTTGTTCGTCACAATCGCTATTAGAAAGCCGGCTTTTTACCGCGGCGGCCTCAAATAGTAGCATTAACAACCCGTATCACCACCAGGGTCACATCGTCGTGCTGGGGCTGGGCGCCGGTGAAGCGGCGGACGGCCTCGCGGATGGCCTCCACGATGGCGGCTGCGGGCTGCCCTGCGGTGTGCTGCAGGAGGTCCCGGAGGCGCTCCTCTCCAAACAGCTCACGGTCGGCGTTCATAGCTTCGTTTACGCCGTCGGTGTAGAGCAGCAGCGTATCGCCAGGCTGCAGGCTGATGGTGCGAGGCTCGTACGTCACATCGCCCGTAGCGCCGAGGGGGAAGCGGGGGCCGTCGGTCGTGAGGGGGCAGACGGCGCCCTCCCGCAGCAGCAGCGGCGGCATCTGCCCGGCATTGGCCAGCGTCACGGTGCGGCGCTCGGTGTCCACCACCGCCAGTTGCATCGCCACAAACATGCGCGCGTCAATCTTATGGCGCAGCGGATTGTTGATCAGGGTGAGCACCTCAGCCGGGTTCTTAGCGTTGGGCGTGGTGACGTGCAGCATGCCGCTCACCATCACCGCCGCCATCGCCGCCTTCAGCCCTTTGCCGCTGACGTCCGCCATCGTGATGCAGAGCAGGCGCTCGTTGTCATCCAGCCACATGTAGTCGAAGTAGTCGCCCCCGACCTCGGCAGCCGGAAGGCATACGCCGGCCACGTCCATGCCCCGCATCACCGGATCTGCCGAGGGCATCACCTGCAGTTGCATCTCACGGGCCGTCTCAAGTTCGCCTCGGAGCCGCTCGCGTTCCACGTGGATGCCATAGCTGGCCTTCAGGTTGAGCCGCATGGTGTAGTACGAGACCGCAAACACACCGATGAGGGTGATGCCGATAAACATGCCAAACGTCTGCCACGGGTCGGTACCGGGGAAGGTAAAGCTGAAGGATTCACCGGGGAAGAAAAACGTGCCCAGCAGCGGCACAAACCAGTTCAGATTGAACATGCCGATCACAAAGCCCACGAAGGCAGAGCCAATGCCGGCCGCGTGCTGCCCGGCCTCCGGCCAGGCCCCCACCTGCCGCATCAGAAACGTCCGGAACCCGACCACTAGCGTCAAGATGTGGGCGAAGACGAAGTAGCTGAAGGCCAGATGCAGCAGTAAAAACTTACTATAGCGCCAGGCATCACCCCCCATCTCCGGGAGGCTCAGGCCCCAGTTCAGGACACCCAGCGCCGTAGCCACCCCAAGCCAGATGAGCAGCTCGCGTGCTGGAGCCACTTTTTGATAGGGAAAGGCGCGTGCCATGGATCAAGGAAAGAAAGGCAAGGGGGCGTCCGCGCGGTCAGGCGTCAGACGTATCAGCAAACAGCGTGTCGAAGTACTGATCGCCACCGTCGCAGATGATAACGCCGATGCAAGCGCTGGGGTCTTCCTGGTGCACCTGCAACGCGACGTGCAAGGCGGCGCCCGCGCTCGGGCCGATGAGCAGGCCGTGGTCCCGCGCAGCCGCCCGGGCCTGGGTAAACGCCGTGGCATCCTCCACGCGACGGATCTCGTCGATGGCATCGAACCACATGGTGGATAGCTTCTCATTTTTGCCGAGGCCTTCCACGGCCGTCTCGTACGGTACGGGTGGCGCCCCGTAGAAGCTGTTGGCAATGTTAGAGGCTACCGCATCTACCCCTACCGTGCGCACCGACCGACCGGCCTCCGCTGCGGCCTCCTTCACGTAGCGCGCGGTGCCGCTCATCAAGCCCCCCGTGCCCATCGCACAGACGAGGTGCGTCAGCTGACCGTCCATCTGCGCCCACAGTTCCGGGCCGGTCCATCGGGCGTGCACCGTGGGGTTGCCCTGGTTTTCGTACTGGTTGATCAAGAAGGCATCCAGCGTGTCAGCCAGGCGGCGGGCCGCAGCGCGGTAGTGGTCGGGGTGGCTGCTATCGACCGCTGGGCACCGATGCACGGTGGCGCCAAAAGCACGCATGTAGCCAATCTTGTGGGGGCTGGTGGTTTCGGGGCAGGTCAGGTGGCAGCGCAGGCCCAGACGGTTGGCCACCAGCGCTACCGCACCGGCGGTGTTGCCTGAGCTGGCCTCCACGACGGTGTGCACATTTCCGTTGGCGGCCACAGCCTCCAGCAGGATGCCCAGCGCTACGCGGTCCTTCATCGAGCCCGTGGGGTTGGCCGACTCCAGCTTGCACTGCACGCGTCCATCCGCGATGCCGGGGTACGCCACAAGCGGCGTGTTGCCGATGAGGCGCAGGATGGGGTCGTGGGTGGTGTAGGGCGAGGCAAAGCGGAGGGTAGATTGCGGGCGGATCATCAGTTGGAACACGTTCAGTGGGGAAAGCAGGGCACGGCCCAGTATAAAGTGACGGCACGTCGAAGGGAAGGGCGCGGGGCGGCCTACGACAGGCCGCAGGAAGACGAACAGAACCGGCGGCTCTGCGTTCTACCCTGCTGTTATGTATGATGTATTCTCCATATGTTGCACCTGCGCGCCTTGTGCTGCGCAACCGCGTTTTTCTTGCCGCTACCGGTACATTTATGCAGCCCCCTGAAAAGACCAAAGCCGGGCTTTACGGAGCCTCTAATATCCAAGTGCTGGAAGGCCTCGAGGCCGTCCGTAAGCGCCCCTCCATGTACATTGGCGATGTGGGCATTCGTGGCCTGCACCATCTCGTCTACGAAGTTGTGGACAACTCCATCGATGAAGCCATGGCGGGCTACTGCTCCCGAATCGACGTGGTGATCCACGAAGATGGCTCGGTGGAGGTCACCGATGACGGCCGCGGCATCCCCGTCGACATGCACGAAAAGCTGGGTGTGCCGGCTCTGCAGGTGGTAATGACCACTCTGCACGCGGGCGGTAAGTTCGACAAGGACTCCTACAAGGTATCCGGCGGCCTGCACGGCGTGGGCGTCTCCTGCGTGAACGCGCTGGCCATCCGCCTGGTAGCCGAAGTGAAGCGCGACGGTGCCCTCTGGCGGCAGACCTATGAGCGTGGCATCCCCACCGGCCCGCTGGAGCGCGTCCGCGACCTCGACAGCAGCGACGAGGAAACGGGCACCTACGTGCGCTTCTGGCCAGATCCAGAGATCTTCAAGACCACGGAGTTTCGCCTCGAAACGCTGGCCACCCGCCTGCGCGAGCTCGCCTACCTCAACCGCGGCCTCACCATCGCTATTGACGATAAGCGGGAAGAGGACGAGGAGCTGGGTCGGGAGGAGTTTCACTTCGAGGGCGGCATCCGCGAGTTTGTGGACTTCCTCGACGAAACCCGCGACCCCATTCACGGCGAGGTCATTTACGTCGAAAATGAGGAGGGCGACGTCCCGGTAGAGCTGGCGATGCGCTACAACGACAGCTACCAGGAAAACGTCCTCACCTTCGTCAACAACATCAACACGCACGAGGGCGGTACGCACGTGTCGGGCTTCCGCCGCGCCCTCACGCGCACGCTCAAGAGCTACGGTGAGAAGAACGGCCACTTCAAGAACCTGAAGTTCGACCTCTCCGGCGAGGATTTCCGGGAAGGGCTCACGGCGGTGCTCTCGGTAAAAGTGCCGGAGCCGCAGTTTGAGGGGCAGACGAAGACCAAGCTGGGCAACTCCGAGGTGCAGGGCATTGTCGAGTCGGCTGTCGGGCAGGCGCTTTCCTGGTGGCTGGAAGATCATCCGAACGAGGCGAAGGCCATCCTCAACAAGGTGGTGACCTCCGCGCAGGCCCGCGCTGCGGCCCGCAAGGCGCGCGAGCTCGTGCAGCGTAAGAACGCCTTCTCCAGCAGTGGCCTGCCCGGTAAGCTGGCCGACTGCTCCTCGCGCAAGCCGGAGGAAAGCGAGCTGTATCTGGTGGAGGGCGACTCCGCCGGCGGCTCGGCCAAGCAGGCGCGCGACCGGCACTTTCAGGCCATCCTGCCGCTGCGTGGCAAGATTCTGAATGTGGAGAAGGCCCGGCTCGACCGCGTGCTGGAAAACAACGAGATCAAGAACATCGTCACGGCCCTCGGCACCGGCATCGCGACCACCGATGAGGACTTCGATCTCGAAAACCTCCGCTATCATCGCATCATCATTATGACGGATGCGGACGTGGACGGCGCCCACATCCGGACGCTGCTCATGACGTTCCTCTACCGTCACCTGGCCCCGCTGGTGCAGCAGGGGCACGTGTATATCGGCCTGCCGCCGCTCTATAAGGTGTCGCAGGGCAAGACGGAAGAGTACATCTGGACCGAAGACCTGATGCACGAGAAAGTAGCCGAACTGCGCGAGAGCGGGCGTGGCAAGGTATCCCTGCAGCGCTACAAGGGGCTGGGCGAGATGAACCCGGAGCAGCTCTGGGAAACGACCATGGACCCGGCCACGCGGCGCCTGCAGCAGGTCACCATTGACGATGCTGCCGCGGCCGATAAGATCTTCACCACGCTGATGGGCGATGCCGTCGCGCCCCGCCGCAAGTTCATCGAGCGCAACGCCAAGTACGCCACCATCGACGCCTAACCGGATGTACCCCCCGGGTCGCAGCCGTGGCGCGCGCACAAACGGCCGGGTGAGGCGTAGAGGACATCGTTCGTACGCACAACCCCCGCCTGGTCGATGGATCTGAGCATCGTCGTTCCTGCCTACGAAGAAGCGGCTTCGCTGCCCGAGCTGGTGGCGGAGCTGCATACCGTGTGCCGGCAGCAGGCCTGGACCTACGAGGTGTGGATCGTAGACGACGGCTCCCGCGACGACACCTGGGCCACCATCGCGCAGCTTCACGCTGAAGATCGGCGTGTGGCGGGTATTCGGCTCCGGCGCAACTATGGCAAGTCGGCCGCGCTGGCAGCGGGCTTCGACCACGCGCGGGGCCGCTACGTGGCCACCCTCGACGCCGACCTGCAGGACGACCCGCACGAGCTCCCCGCGCTCATCGCCAAGCTGGAGGAAGGCTACGACCTGGTCAGTGGATGGAAGCGAAAGCGGCAGGACCCGCTCTCGAAGACCCTCCCGAGCCGCTTCTTCAACCGCGTCACCCGCATCGTGTCGGGCCTGCCGCTGCACGACTTCAACTGTGGGCTGAAAGTCTACCGGCGGGAGGTAGTGGAGCACGTCACGCTGTACGGCGAGCTGCATCGCTACATCCCGCTCCTGGCCAAGTGGGAGGGGTTCGACCGCATCACCGAGGTGGAGGTGCAGCACCGCCCCCGGCAACACGGCCAGACGAAGTTTGGGTTGGAGCGCTTCATCCGGGGCTTTCTGGATCTCATCTCGGTCGTCTTCCTGACCCGCTTTGCCGCCCGCCCGATGCACTTCTTCGGTGGACTGGGGACGCTCTCCTTTCTGGCGGGCCTCGGCATCAGCCTCTACCTTACGCTCGACAAGGTCATTTACGGCAACTACATCGGCGACCGGCCCCTGTTGCTGCTGGGGCTGCTGATGATCCTATTCGGGGCGCAGATGTTTACCACAGGGCTGTTGGGGGAGATGATCATCAGCCGGCGGATGGAAGAGGAGGGGGCGTACGAGGTGGCTGAGGCGCACACGGTGTCCGTACGGGAGGCGGCCTGAGCGCGCCTGCAGAGAGCAGACATGCGGGCGCGGGTCTGATCCTGCGTTTTGACGGACCGTAAAAGCGGGTGGCATTGGCTGGCCCCTGTAGCTGCACCGGCCCGTCGGGGCCTGTCGCAGCGCGTCGTTTCCTCTTTTCACTCCACAGTCATGACCACCGATGCGTCGTCAAGTGCAGCGCCCCAGGCGTACGCTACCCGGCAGCGGATAGGCCTCCTTGCGGGCGCGCTGGTCTTTGGGCTGCTGCTGGTGCTGCCACCCCCCGAAGGGCTTGACCTCCCCGGCTGGCGCGCCGCAGCGGTAGGAGCGCTCATGGCGATCTGGTGGATTTCGGAAGCGCTTCCGATCCCTGTCACCGCGCTCCTGCCGGTGGTCCTGTTTCCCGTGCTGGGCGTGGGCTCTATTGCGGATACGACGGCGCCGTATGCGAATCCGCTCATCTTTCTTTTTCTGGGCGGATTTCTGATCGCGATTGCGATGGAGCGCTGGGACCTGCACCGGCGCATCGCGCTGCGCACGATCGCGTTCGTTGGGACAAGCCCACGCCGGATCATCGGCGGCTTTATGATTGCGGCGGCGTTCCTCAGCATGTGGATCAGCAATACCGCGACGGCTATGATGATGCTGCCCATCGGGCTGTCGGTGGTAGCGCTGGCTCGCGCGAATGCTGGCTCGCAGTCGGCACAGGTGGGCGGTTTTGCCGTGGCGCTGATGCTGTCGATTGCGTACGCCTGCAACATCGGCGGCATCGGCACGCTGATTGGCACTCCGCCGAACGCCCTCCTGGCTGGGTTTCTGGTCGAGACGTATGGCGTGGACGTAGGCTTTGCCCAGTGGATGGGGATGGGGGTGCCACTGGTGCTCGTGGGGCTACCGCTCGCATACGTGGTGCTGACCCGGTGGCTCTTCACGCTGGACGCGGTGGAACTGGTGGGCGGGGCGGCCCTGGTGAGGCGCGAGCTGGAGCGCCTGGGCCGCCTCAGCCGGGCCGAGCGCTTGGTGGGCGGAGTATTTGCCACGGTTGCCCTCCTGTGGATCACCCGTCCGCTGCTCAGCACAGTCGTGCCCGGCCTGTCCGATGCGGGAATTGCCGTCTTTGGCGGCGTGGTGCTCTTCTTCCTGCCGGTGGATCTGGCAAAGGGGCAGTTTGTGCTCGACTGGGAGGCGGCGCAGCAGCTGCCCTGGGGCGTACTGCTTCTGTTTGGCGGGGGGCTCTCGCTTGCGGCCGCCGTGGAGCGTACCGGGCTGGCCACCTGGATCGGTGAGGCCCTCAGCGTGGTGGGCGGGTTGCCCCTTCTGCTGACGGTGATGATCGTGACGGCGGCGATTATCCTGCTGACCGAGGTCACCAGCAACACCGCCACAGCCGCCGCCTTCCTGCCCATCATGGCGTCCGTTGCGGTAGGGATTGGCGAGAACCCCTTCCTCCTGGTGGTGCCTGTGGCGCTGGCCGCCAGCGCGGCGTTCATGCTGCCGGTGGCGACACCGCCCAACGCGGTTGTGTTTGGGAGTGGCGACGTGACCATTCCCGAGATGGCTCGTGCCGGGGTGTGGCTGAACCTGCTCTTCGTTTTGCTCATTACCCTGGCCGCCTACGTGCTTGTGCCGTTTGTTTTTGGCGTAGAGCTCGGGGTGGTCCCCGACTGGGCCAGCGCCTCCTGAGCCCGCGTCGGTGGCCATCGCCCGCCTGTGGGATTTCCAGTTGCATCGCTCACCGTAAAGTGGGATGTTAGACGTGCGCCCGCTTCGGCGGCTCGTTTCTTTTCACCGTGCTTCTCTTGTTTATGCGCATCATCCTTGTGGGCCCCGTTTATCCGTACCGTGGTGGTATCGCGCACTTCACCGAAGCGACCGCGCATGCCCTGAAGGACCGGGGGCACGACGTAACGGCGTTGACGTTCACGCGGCAGTATCCCCGCCGCCTCTTTCCGGGGCGCTCGCAGCTGGAGTCGCGCCCGCCGGTTCGCCCCGTGCCGTCGGTGCGGCTCATCGACTCCATCAACCCCGTCTCGTGGATACGGGCGGCGCAGCACATCATCCGGGAAGCGCCGGACGTGGTGCTCTTTCAGCACTGGATGCCCTTCTTTGCGCCGGCGTTCGGCACCATCGCCCGGCTGCTCCGGGCGGAAGGTATTCGTTGCCTGGCCGTCGTGCACAACGCCCTGCCGCACGAGCGGCGCCTGGGCGATATTGCGCTGAGCCGGTACCTGTTTAACGCCTGTGACGGCTTCGTGGCCCTCTCGCGTATGGTGGCGAACGACCTGCGCCGCCTGACGAGCTATCGCGTGCCCATGCAGCAGGTGGCCCATCCGCCCTATCATCAGTTTGGGGATGGCCTGGACGTGGCCGAGGCCCGTCGCCGGCTGAACCTGCCCAGCGACGCGCAGGTCTTGCTGTTCTTCGGGTTTGTACGGGCCTACAAGGGGCTGGACGTGTTGCTGGAGGCCCTGCCTCACATCCGTGAGTACCTCCCCAAGGTGCACCTGGTGATTGCCGGGGAGTTCTACGAGGACGAGGAGCCCTACCGCGAGCTGATTCGCACGCAGGGGCTGACGGACTATGTGGTGCTGCACGCCCATTACATCCCGACAGAGAGCGTGCCTACTTACTTTTCCGCGGCCGACGTGGTGGTGCAGCCCTACCGCTCGGCTACACAGAGCGGCGTGGCCCAGGTCGCGTTCCATTTCGAGAAGCCCGTCATCACTACCGATGTGGGCGAGCTGGCGGCGGAGGTGCCGG
>LKNB01000059.1 GCA_001564055.1 Rhodothermaceae bacterium Tc-Br11_B2g6_7 | reverse complement strand
GGCGCCCGCCTCAATCCCGCCCGAAAGCGTACGCCCCTTCCCGGGATGCAGGCCGTTGTGGGCCCGCGCCAGGCGGGTGATGCTGTCCAGCAAGATCACCACGTCCTGCCCGGCCTCTACCAAACGCTTCGCCTTCCGCAACACGAGGCTTGCCACTTCCGCGTGGCGCTCCGGCTCCTGATCGAACGTAGACGCGATCACCTCCCCGTTCACCGAGCGCTCCATGTCGGTCACCTCTTCCGGCCGCTCATCGATGAGCAGTACGACGAGATGCGCATTCGGATGATTCTGCGTGACGCCGTTGGCAATCTTCTGCAGCAGCACCGTCTTCCCCGTTTTGGGCTGCGCCACAATAAGGCCACGCTGCCCCTTGCCGATGGGCGCAAACAGATCCAGCACGCGCGTGCTTAGCTCATCAGCCGTCGTTTCGAGGTTGAGGTGCTCGTTCGGGTAGAGGGGCGTGAGCTCTTCAAATTCGCGACGCTCTTCAAACGTGCCCGGCGGGTGGCCATTCACCGTAATGACCCGGATGAGCGCGAAGTAGCGCTCGCCTTCCTTTGGCGGACGCACCTCGCCGTGCACCGTATCGCCATACTCCAGCCCAAACCGCTTCACCTGCGAGGGCGAGACGTAAATATCGTCTGGGCTGGTGAGGTAGTTGTAGTCGGGCGAACGCAGAAACCCGTACCCGTCAGGCAGCACCTCCAGGACCCCCGTCTTCTCGATCATCCCATCGAGCGGCGTCTTGTTGGCGTCGTAGGTCGCCATGTACTCGGGCTTGTCGGCATACAGCCCTCCCCTGGACGACCGCTGCTTTCCCCGCTGCTGCGACCCGCGCCCGCGCTGCCCCTTGGATTGCTTTCGGGACGACTGGCCCGACGAAGATCGGCTGGAAGAGGATCGGCTGGAAGAGGAGCGACGCGAGGAGGATTGCTTCTGCGCATCCTGGTCTTGTGCACCCTTGTCCTCTCCGTTTTGGTCGTGAGCACCCGTGTCCTGAGCCTCTTTGGTTTCTGTGGACGTTGGCGCTGTCTTCCGTTGGGATTTCTTTCCCTGCGTATCGGCTTGCTGCGCGCCCGTTTTCTGTGATGTTTTCTGTGATGACGTTGAGCTGGACGACCCGCGGCCACTTCGCCTGGACGCCTTCGTTTTGCTCGCGCCCTTCTGATCTTTGGAGGCCGTATCTTTGGAGGCCTTGTCGTTCGACGGCGCCTCTTCGGCCGAGGCCTTCTTCGCCGAGCGGCCCCGGGAGTGTTGCGTTTTGCCCGAGCGGCGGCCCGACTTGCCATCAGCGGAGCCTCCGCCGGTTGCGGCTTTCGGCGGCTCGGATTTTCCGGTGCTCTTCGCTTCCTTGCCGGAGCGGCCTTTGCTGGATGATTGTTGGGGAGCCTTGTCGGGCGCCTCATCAACCCCAGCCCGGGCGTCTTGCTCCGCCTCAGCTTCGGTCTCTGCTCCGCCATCGGAAGCCGCGGCTTCGGCGTGGACTTCCAGCAGGCGATAGATCAAGTCTTGCTTGCGGAGTTTGGAGTAACCTTTCAGCCCATGCTCACGGGCCAACGCGCGCAACTCGTCGAGTTTCTTTTGCTTCAACTCGGCAATATTCATACAGCCGACGTAGGAAATAGAGGGGGAAGGGTGGGTACCGGCACCGTCGCCGGTGGAAACCGGTTGCATCAGGCAACGGCTACACGCGGAAGACGTGTTACACTAAAGGCGTGAGATTACGCGGAAAGCGCCGTAAGGCGAAAGGGGGCTGTGGCCTGAAATTGAACGGGTGGCCATTTGCTGCCTGCGTTTGCGTAACCAAAATGCGCAGCGCCGCCGCAAAATGCAACGCTCGCACGCAAGATTCCATCAGTTTCTCGCAAAACTCCCGTTTCGGGGCCGCCCTATGGTTGCGCCGGCGCGAGGTGCTGCACCACCGGCGCCGCTACCTGATGGGAGCCCGTGCAGAGCAGCGCGTCCGAAGCATCCGCTCTTTTCAGAAAGCCCGACAGCCCGTCGAGGACCGTCGCGGGCGCGTGCACCGAGGCGCCGGCCGCCCTGAGCGCATCCGCCACATCTGCTGCGGGGACGGCCCGGTCGGACAGGCCTTGCACCGGCGTCACCCCGGCCGCATGCGCCGCACACAGCCGCGCGATGGCCGCAAGGTCTTTGTCGCGCATAAGGCCAAGCAGCACGTGCAGTCGCGCTTGCGGCGCTATCGTGCGGAGATGCGTTAGGGCTGCGCGCAGGCCCTCGGGGTTGTGCGCCACGTCGGCTACGACCAACGGCTCCGTCTGAAGCGTTTCGAGGCGACCCCGAAGACCGGCCAGTCGGCGCACGCCCCCCAGCCCCTGGCGCACCGCGGCATCGGTGGCGATGCCGAGCGTCTCCACCGCGCGCACGGCGAGGCGCGCGTTCGTCCACTGATGGGCGCCGGGCAGATCCAGCGATAGCGCCTCGTACATGCGGGCCGGGGTGCGGATCGTGCCGCGCGCGTGCGGGCCGGTGGCGGCCCCCCCATGGAGCTGGGTCGTCTGCTGCACCACCTCCAGCGAGGCGTCCGCGGCATCCGCCAGCGCCTGCAGTTCGGCCTGCACCGAGGGCTGCGTGGCCGCGGTCAGGCACGGCACCCCGGGCTTAATGATGCCGCCCTTTTCCCGGGCAATCGCTTCGAGGGTATCGCCCAAGAGATCCGTGTGGTCCAGCCCGATGTGGGTGATGAGGGCCACCGCGGGGGTGAGCACGTTGGTGGCATCCAGGCGTCCCCCGAGCCCCACCTCCACCACCGCGAGGTCTACCGCCTCCTCCACAAAATACCGCAGGCTGAGCGCTACCGTAGCCTCAAAGAAGCTGGGCCCGATGCGCTCGATCAGGGGCCGGCAGCCCGTGACGGCAGCTGCCAACCACGCCTCCGACGCGGGCGTGCCGTCTACCCGCATCCGCTCAGCCACATGCCGCAGGTGGGGCGAGGTGTGCAGGCCGACGGTCTGCCCCGCCGCCGTGGCCATGGCCGCGACCATCGATGCTGTGGAGCCTTTGCCATTCGTGCCCGCCACGTGCACCACCCGCAGGCGACCGGTCGGGACCCCCATTGCCTCCAGCAACGCCTCCATCCGCTCCAGCCCGGGACGGTACGCTGCCGCGCCTGCATCGGCAAAACGGGGCAACTGGTGCAGAAAGGCAAGGGCGGCGGCAGGGGTCACGGGCTGGACATTTCTTTTTGACAGGAGCACGTGATAACAAGCACGCGATCCCGCGCTCTCATGTTGCACCTTTGCCTGCAAACGGCGACCCTACATCAACGGCATCTTGCTCATCGATCACGCACCCCCATGGCCACCGACCGCCTCGGCGTAGGGTTTATCGGCAGCGGCTTTATCACCCGCCTTCACATTCGCTCATGGACCAGCGTCCGCGACGCCGACGTCCGCGGCATCTGGAGCCCAAACGCCCGGCATGCAGAGGAAGCTGCGGCGCTGGCGCGCGAGCTTCGTGTGGGCGAGGCGCAGGCCTTCAACTCCATCGAGGCGATGGTGCAGGACCCGGCGATCGACGCCATCTGGATCTGCGGGCCGAACTTCAGCCGGATCGAGAATCTGGAGGCCGTGCTGACGCCCGTTCTCGACGGCACCGCGGAGCTCATCGGCGTGGCCTGCGAGAAACCGCTGGGCCGAACGGTCGCGGAGGCCAACCGGATGGTGGCACTCGTCGAAGACGCGGGCGTTCTGCATGGGTATCTCGAAGATCAGCTGTTCGCGCCCGGGCTGCGGCGCGGTCGCGAGATCCTGTGGAAGCGCGGGGCGGCGCTTGCCGGAAGGCCCTACCTGGCCCGCGCCGCGGAGGAGCACAGCGGACCGCACGCATCGTGGTTCTGGCAGGGGCCTTTGCAGGGCGGTGGCGTACTCCTGGACATGATGTGCCACAGCGTCGAAGTGGCGCGCTTCCTCCTGACGGCTCCGGACGCCCCCCGCAGCAGCATCACCCCGGCGAAGGTGTCGGCCCAAGTGGCGGCGCTGAAGTGGGACCGACCCGCCTACGCCCGGCAGCTGCGCGAGCGCTTCGGCCCGGACGTTGACTTTAATCAAAGCCCTGTGGAGGATTTCGCGCGGGCGACCATTACGTACGAGGATGGCAAAGGCCGCGAGCTCATCAGCGAGACCACCACCTCGTGGAGCTACGTGGGGCCGGGGCTGCGGCTGCGGGCCGAGCTGCTGGGGCCGGAATATTCCCTCCGCTACAGCTCGCTCGATAGCGGCGTGGACGTCTACCTGAGCCGTGAGGTGCAGGGCGCGGCCGGTGAGGACCTGGTAGAAAAGCAAAACGCCGAACAGGGCCTACTGCCCGTCATCGGAGATGAGGCCGCCGCCTACGGCTACACCGGCGAAAACCAGCACTTCACGCGCTACTTCCTCGATGGCCGGCAACCCAAACTGAACTTCCACGCCGGGCGCGAGGTGGTGCGCCTGTTAATGGCCGCCTACATGAGCGCGGAGCAGGAGCGCACCATCACACTGCCCGCTCCCGCACTGGAGACGTTTGTGCCGCAGGTGGCGCAAGCACCATCCGACACGTAGCCGGCACGTTTAGCCCGGATATTGCCCCGCGATGTAGCTCTTGAGGTCCTCTACCTCAGCCTGGGCTTCCTCCGAGAGGTGCCGCACGCAATCGCCAATGGAGATAATGCCACACAGCGCGCCGTCATCCACGACCGGCAGGTGCCGAAACTTGTGCTCCGTCATCAGCGCCATGCACTCCTGCACGGTCGCGCCGTAGGGCACCGTATAGACCTCCTTCGTCATCACCTCTTTGAGGGGCGTTGTCTTGGAGGACCGCCCCTCCAACACGATGCGCCGGAGGTAGTCACGCTCGGTGAAAACGCCTTCGATCTTTGCGCCCTCCACGGCCACGATCGAGCCCACATTATGGTCCACCATCTTAGCGATGGCCTCATACACCGTCACATCGGGCGGGGTGGTAAGTACTTCCGTTCCTTTCTCGCGAAGCAGGTCACGTACGCGGGTTTTCATGGTAAACCTCGACTGGTTGATGGTGCCTTAACCGAAACTTAACCATTCGACGCGCGGCTTGCCGGGATGTTTGGAAGGGCTTTTTTGCACACAACTGACGGCTCTCGCGGAAGCGTTGGCGACGCTATCGGGGCAACGTATCGATGGACAGCGTGCCTGGCGATCAACACGCACAGAGATTAGGACACGCGGATGCCACCCTGCATACTATGGACGCCGTATTAGGGCTCGACAGCCATGCCCTGGCAAGCAACCGCGTAACGCTTTAGTCCACACGCAAACTACAGGATACAGCAGCCAGAGACCGACCGCTGCCGCTCGAACGCGTCAGCCTCGCCAGGCTTGCTGCTTTGTATCCCTGTTCACTCGCTGTACACGCTCATGCCCGACGCTCTACAACCTGTACTGCTGCCGATTCATCGACTGACCTGCGCTGTCTGCCTCGTGCTCCTGGCGGGTGCCGGAGGTTTGGGATCTTCCGCCCTTGCGCAGGAGGTCAACCGCCCGCCCATTGAGGATCCGGTGGTGGTTTCCCTGGAAGCCGCTGAAGCCACGGTCGCGCCGGGGCAGTCGTCGGCCCTGATCGCCACCTTCAAGCTGCCCAAGTTTATGTGGCTCGGGGCGGAGCCAGGCGAGGCGCGGACTCCGGCTGGCACGCGCATCCGGCTCGGGGACCACGAGGCCGTTTCTTTCGGTGAGCCGCAGTACCCGGAGCCAAGCGTGGAAGGCGTGCCGGTCCACGTGGGTACCACGCGCGTCTATGAGGGCGAGGTGCAGATCGTGATTCCGTTCGAGGTGCACGCCGATGCGGCTACCGGAACGCACACCCTGCAGGCACAGATCACCTACACACCGGGCTTCAACGCCGGTAGCCTCGCCACGCACGCCAACACGCGGCATGAGGCCACCCTCATCGTAGACCCGGGGGCCTCGGCCGGTGGCGATGTGCCCGCACCGAGCGTAGGCGCGGTGCCTGGCGACTTCATTGTGCAACGCGATGAAGGCTATCCCACCGCCCTCTCCCCCATGTTTCATGAGTACGAGCCGTCGGGCTTCACCGATGTGCTGCATACAGTGTTCATGGATCCGCCAGACCACGGCAAAACCATCCGCCACGCGCCCTTCCCGTTCGTCTCCAGTTCCAAACAGGCCGGGCTTAGCATTGGAGGTGGGGTCACCTTTCTCAACACCACGCGCGAGGGCATCATGACGGGCTCCCTCAGCCTCAATGCGTTTCACAATCAGTTTCTGGGCGCCGGTCTCGGGTTTGATTACCTCTCCTGCCCGGCCGCGTACAAGAATCTGCAAATCAGCGGGCGCTTCTCTGGGGGCGACTACCGCGAACTGCAGGTCGCCTGGGAAGACTTCACGGTGGGAGAAAGCGACCGGTGGGGCTTTCAGGTAGATGGCACCGCGATGACAGATCCGCGCATCCGCTTCTATGGCATGGGACCCGGCACGAAGGAAGGCGATGTGTCGGTGTACGACCACCGCGAAGCAGGCGGCACGCTGGACGTCTACCACTTCCCCGCGCAGAAGCTACGCGTAGGGCTGGGCGTGAAGGCGCGCTATGTGGAAGTCGGGCGTGGCCTCGACGACATCGACGAGGTCGTGGACGGCTTCATCCCGGCACTGCTCGACCTTGACCGCTTCAGCGACGTGCCCGGCCTGGGCGGCGCTACCGTGATGGGTGGTCGCTTTAACGTCATCTACGACGGGCGGAATCAGGAATTCAACCCCTCCAGTGGGTTCTTTGGCAAGTTCACTGCGGAGGTTAACGAAGTAGTCGACGATCAGCGCTCTACCGATCTGGTGGACACCTACGGCCGCTTCCTGCTGGACCTCCGGCAGTACCTTTCCACGGTAGAAAAGCGCTGGCAGCTCGTCCTCCGTAGCGAAGCTACCATTACGACCAGCGAGCGCGTGCCCTTCTTCGATCAGGCCCAGCTCGGCGGCTTCAACTCGCTGCGCGCCTTTGACGAAGGCCGCTTTCACGGGCAGCACAGCCTGTTCGGCAGCATGGAGATCCGCCACACCCTGGGTAGCGTGAAGGTGATGAGCTTCCCGATGACCATCCTGATGAGCGCATTCCTGGACGGTGGGCAGGTGTTCAACAGCGCGTTTGGCGACGACTTCAACCTGAACCCGGGCATGGCCGTGCGAATGGCCAACCCGCCCAATGTGGGCTTCACCTTCAACGTGGCCTACGGGCAGGATGGCTTGCTCTCCACCGGGGGCATCACGCTACCGATCTAACGCCTCCCCGCACTAACGCTCCGGCTATGCGAGGAGCCGTTCCTTCTTCTGCCGACGCCACTGCTTGATGGCGTACTCGCGCTGCATGGCGTCCGAGACGGTGGCATGCGCCTCCTGGTACACCAGTTGCACCGGGCGCCGGCCGCGCGTGTACTTGGCGCCGGTGCCGGCGTTGTGCTCCGCCACGCGCCGGGCCACATCGGTGGTATACCCCGTGTAGAGGGAGCCGTCGCTGCAGCGCACGATGTAAACGAAGTGTTCGGCGGTGTCATCGGCCATAGAGCAGAAGCTGCAGGGAAGCGCATGAGGTGTAGGGAGGCGGTAGACGTCAGAGCCGCACCAGTTCCGAGCTACGCTCGCGCACCGTGCCACCTACCACCAGGGCTGCTGCGATTAGCACCAGGTTCTTAATGATGTACTGCCCTTCCATCGTAAGGCCATAGGGAAACGCGGTGAAGCATACCTCAGGCATCAGCACCAGCGGCAGCATGGTGCCGGGCATCTGCAAGAACAACAGGGCGATGGCCAGACGCAGCATCGGCCGAAACAGCAGCCCCACGCCAATCAGCACCTCCCACACGCCCAACACAATCAGGAAAAAGTCCTCATCCACAAAATAGATGGTGTTGCGCACCAGGTCCTCAGCCGGACTCAGGCCGAGCGGCTTTAGCGCGCCGAACCAGATAAAGATGATGCCAAGCGCAATCCGGAGAATGCGCACGCCGTGCTGCCGCATCCAGCCGGCAATCTGCGCGTCAAGGTCCTCCAGGTTAAAGCGCTTGAGGAGCACTGCAATGGGGTCGGTCATAAGTTCAGGGAAGCCATTGGTTTAACGAGCCCGTTTAGAACGAGCCAAGCCCCATTCCGCTCCGCCCGCCCTGTGGATTGATCAAACCTCCGCACGCGGCGCAGCACTCGTTTGTGACCCCACGCATCAATGGCAGTGCTGATGCGCCTCCGACCACACGGTACCTGGTGGGCAATCCGGTGTGCCCCCTCCACTAATGGCCATACCCGCCATCACGGCGCCCAACAACAGTACCAGGCCGATCATGATGGCGGCCCAGGTGGATAGCTTATTGCCTGCGTCCGTACCCTGGCAGCAATGCTTGTACTTTTCGCCGCTGCCGCACGGGCAGGGGGCGTTGCGTCCGGGCGTGTTGGCCATGAGATCGGGCGGAGGGTTTGTGAGAAGGCTATAGGTCCACTCAACGCAAGCTGGGCATCCTTCGTTTGCGGCGTAGTGGTTGCTGCTCGCCGCCCGGCTCAGCAGCACCCATGCAGTAGCTTCTGATACCACGTGGCCGCCCCCGGTCCTGCCGGTTAGTCGGCTGCGCCATCTGCCGGGATCCACGTCTCGTGCAGGTGCACTCAGGCCACCCCTTCCGGCGCCTCCGAGGCCCGACGAAAGAGTGCCGAGCTCAGGCGTCCGCGGACCTCCCCGCCCCTCTGCTGCCACTCCTTATACGTCACAAGCGCCAGCTGCTCACGTAGCGCCCGGCCCGTCACGTCTTCGATCCAGATGCGGCCGTCCTGCCAGGCACCGTGGGAGGATCGGAGCTGTTGGAGTAGCACTTCTTTGGACGTCTGACGCGCATCGGGCGAGATGATGATAAACGTGTCGTCCAGGGCCTCGTCCACGCGTGCGAGCCTTCCTGGGCCGTCCGGGACCTCCCCGTTCAGCCATTCCTGGAAAAAGACGTGCAGGGATTCGACTTCTCGTGTGCAGCGGGCTATCATGGAAACGGGTGATCGTGAACGGGGCTGTAATGCGCGCCGGGCCGGCTACACCTACTCCTTCGTTTGCGTCACCCGGTATCTATTACACCCATGGCTCGCCTGTTGCCCCGCCCCTCCGTGCTCTTCGGTGGCATCCTGTCCTTTCTGGCGCTCTCCTGGGGAGGTGTAGTGCTGTTGGATGCGTGGGACGTAGGCGGCTGGGGCACGTGGTTTACGTTTGACGCGAGCCCGCACATGTTTCACGACCGGTACGTCACCTTCTTTTATGCCTGGTTCGACGACCGTAGCCCGGTGGAGTGGGCGCAGTGGCTCAGCCTCGGGTCGTTTGCTATCCTTTCGGCGTGGCTTGCGAGCGAGGTAAAGGGTACCCGTCACGCGCATCTCCGCACCTTCTGGTTGCTGATGGCCATCGGCGGCATGTTGTTGGTGATTGAAGACGCCGGCAGCCCGCGCCACCGCATCCTGGAGCTGCTGGCCATCTTCCCGGTTTTGCGGCCCTACGCCGACCTCATTGTGCCGGCGTTTGAGCTCTTCGTTTACTTCCCGGCGCTGGCGGCACTGCCCGTCTATGCCTTCGCCACCTATTACGACGCCGTGCGGGCGCTCCGGACCGTGGTTGTGTTCTTCTGGATTGGCTTCGTGTTCTACGCCGGCGCTGCGTTCTTTTCGGCCTCCAGCGGCATTGGCTGGTATCATCCCGTGGGAAGCGTGCTGCTGGAGGCCTTCTTTAGCGACCATATTCTGGGCCCGGAGATCTACCGCTACCCCGAGCTTGGCTTCTGGCTGATGGACACGCTGGTGGAGGAGTCGATGGAGCTCATCGGAGCCGCCGGACTGGTGTCGGCCGCGGTGGCGCAGGTGCACCTGCATCGGCAGGCCCCGTCTGCGCTGCAGGAATCCAGCCCGGCCCGAGGATAGATTCCGAGGCCGAGTGCCCACCGGACCCCATCCTCACGACACGGTGTGCTCATGGGGATTCGGGACGCCGCAACGCCCCGTCTTCCTCCACCAGGTCGGCCCGTGCCGCAAGCTCCGCCAGAAACACCGCTTGCCGTGCGGGGCTGAAACGCACATGATGCGCGGCCTGGCCGTGCTCTACAACCAGGAAGTCCGATGCGAAACCGCCCCAGTTCACGCCGTGCATCGCCTGTCGGCTAAACAGCTCACGCCACGAGCCTTTGCGTACGCAGCGGATGCTCTCGTAGCTGATCGATGTGTGCATGACGCCCGCGCGTAGCTCCAGCGCTTTTGCTCCCAGGCTGTATCGAATCGGCAGGAAAATACCCAGCAGAACGGTTATCGGAACGAGCGGCAGAAGCGCCGAGGACCATCGCATGACCTCCCCGCGCCTCAGGCCCGTGACGAGCTCCCAGACCAGCCCGGCGAAGAACAGCCCGATCACCGCGATACCGATCCACCCCCACACGTCGACTTTCGGGGGGAAGGGTTGTAGATCGGAAGCTTCGGTAGGGATCATATCTGCTCATGTGGTTGACGAACTGAACCTTTACCCTTTGCATCGCCCATCTCCGTGGCCGTGCCGTTCATCGCTATCGACATCTATTTTACGATCACAACAAGCATCGAAATTAACACCACAGAAAGATAGATTGCATGATACGCCAGAGTTGGCCAAACCCAGGTTGCATCCACTGGACCCGAAAGGTACAGGGCTGTAGAAAACCCCGCACCAAGCCCCAAAACCAAGAAAGCACCAGCGACTAACAGACCAGTCGGGTAAACAGCCACGTCCTCTTTCCGAGCAGGGCGTAGAATCGAAGCAGTCATCCAGTGGAGCAGCATGGTGAAGATCGATAAGCGGGATACAAAGAAGTTATTGCCTGCCAAGAAGTCCCACAGGATTAGAACTCCATACAAAAGAAGGACGAACCAGCTGTAGCTGCTGAGCCACCGAAGCACCGTTATCCATTTGCTTTTTTGCATGACGCGTGCAAGTCGCGATGATAGCCAGATCTCCGCTGTCAACAGGTACACTTAGTAGCGGTTTCTACTTCGTGTGGTGCAATATCTCACCTCGGACGGGCACCCCACTTCAGTAAAGACACAGGGGCGCTCTGGGTCTCATGCTATGCGTGGTAGCACACCTTCAGCACGCCCCGCGTACAATATCATGGTGCTTCGATAGCAGCGCGACTGAATCGGTACAAAGCACTGAGGAGCACCGGCACTGCTTGCACCTAAACCTCGGACGGAAACCGTCCATCTGTGGGCGCCGACGCGGAGCATCGGCGCGAGAAGAGGGCTGAATTTTGAATGGACGTGCGCCATCGCTGAACCTCGTTTCTTCGTCTCCTCGAATCCTCGTCTCGAAAAAACACCCCCAGACCCCCATACAGCGACGCAGTGCCACGGCGTCTCCTCGTTTCCTTCCCCTCCATTGAACCCCGCAACGAAACCTCAAGCGCGCGTGCGGTCTACGGTTGGTCAGGCGCCCGTCTCCAGCGCTCAATGGAGCTGTCTAATGGGCAATGGGTGTACACGTGCGCGTCCGTCATCCACACAATCGTGCAGTCGGGGTTGGGCGAGTCATACGAGTAGAGATAGTCTCCTGTCTCAGGATCATAGCGATCGACGAGAAAACGCAATCCCGAGGACGGTTCTTCCACCGTTTGTATGATGCCAACATACACCCCCTCATCGGTTACGCCGGCGAGCGCGCGGAGGGCGTGTACGTTTGATTGGTCCATGGTAAACGATTCCCCTCCACTCAACGCGACCGGTGCAGGATAATCGTTGGGATCTATCGTTTGGCGATGAAAGCGTAGGTCGCCCTCAAGCGTAAACTTCGACAGCCGTCCGCCAAAGCGTCCGACATAAAACATCGATGGGCGATTCGGATGTCGAAGCAGGTAACCATTTTTGCCCATCCCCGCTGGGATTTCCCTGGAGAAAACACCTGCGTCCCGTAACCGATCTCCCTCCCCATCATACAGCGTAGCTATCGCCGCAGGTGTACCCGCGTGTATCCAGAAAAACCCACTATCGGCCGCTACCACGTCCACCGGCCCAACGTTACCGACGGGAATAGCCTGTACAAAGCGACCATCCTCCGCAAACACATGGATTACTCTCCTTCTGGAATCCGGAATCAGGAGGTGCCCGTCGTGCGCAATGGTGATGCGTTCCGGCTGAACAAACTCGCCAGGTCCCTCTCCACTGCGTCCAAACTGATCCATATAGCTACCATCCCGGGCATCAAGCATGGTAACGTGCGGAGCGGCCATGTCCAAAATATAGAGCCTTGACTCGTCAGCGCTCGTCGTGATCTGCAGCATCGTTGAGTGCTGCTCCAGTTCATGCCGCCACGCTAACGTCCACCGCTCCTCACGAAAGCTGCGGTCTGGGTTCTCCTGCGGCTTCGCAACGACGGTGGAATCGCCCTCGTGGAGATGCCCTTCGACATTGGGGTCTGTAAGCGTGAAGTCTGATGTCGGCCCGTCGGGTTCATTCGACATGCAGCCGGCAAGGACACCTGCAAGCCCGAACGATAACAGCGCGATGACCAGACGTGGGTTCAATAGCGTACCAAAAAAGATAGTCGATTCCTCCGCAAAGCAGCTGCGTATTATGTTTCCCTGGCCGGGAGTGGCAATATTTGTACCGAAACCAACATACATGTCCTCTCGCTCGGCCTGCTGTGAGACGAAGCACCCGTTCCACCTGCTCTGTATACAAATCGACGTGATGGCACTGCGAGACCAAGTTGCCTGGACCCGTTATCGCCCACAGAAGGTCAGGTGGTGCTGCTTGCGCCTAAACTTTAGACGGGAGACCGTACATCTGATGCGGCGTCCTGAGCACGGGATTGCCTTGCGGTCGGAAAACGTATGGCGACTTTGGGCATCACTCCGATGGGCTGGTTGAGAGGCCTTACTCGATCGTCCACTGATAGACAGAGAATGAGGGATAACTTGCCGACGAACCGAAGACTGCGAACCCACTCGAAGAAGTATCCTGGCGCAACGCTACCAACTCCCGTTCGAAGTCTACCGCTACGCGTTTCACCAACTCTCCCGTGTCCGTATTTCGAAAATCAATGGATCGGGTTTCGGCTTCGAAGTCAGCATATTCTACCACAAATAGCTCGGTACTCAGCATACCCGCAAACAAAATTTGAGGATACACCCCGACCTGGTAAGAATCCCTCGTTATGTTAATATATCCTTCCCAGGGAGCATCCCATAGATCTTCCTCAACGGCCCAGACCACTTCGTTGTCGGCATCATACTTTACCAGCGTATAAGGCGAACGAAGTGCGACTATTTTGTGGAAGTGGTCCAGCTGTATTAGAAGTCCTTGATTGAGCTGATTTCGAGCTAATTCATTGTCGTACGTATCAGCAACCTTAAGTAGGCTGGCAAATGATTTCACGTACGCCCCATCTTTGCTGTAAAGGTGTACGAGTTCATCTTTACCTGTGATGTTTCCAACAATAGCAAAGTGCTGCCCGTCACCGTAGGTGTAAAACCTGTATATCGCTGTGGGCGAAATATCCAGGGACAAACTCTCAACGAGCTCGATCCCCTCATTACGTTCAAAAAATGAGAGACGTGCATTGTTATTATCGAATACAATTATGTGCCCATCTTCACCGGTCACCATTGAGCTTATCCACTGGAACTCTCCAGGGCCCTGGCCCAGTTGGCCGGTTTCTGCAACGAACGCACAGGTCTCGTCAAAGAGCCGGATTTCCCCAGCGTCATGATCTGCCACAATAAGGTTTCCCTTAGAGTCGATGAGTATACTCTGACTACTTCCGAAGAGCTCTTCCTCCGGTTCATTTAGCGCGCCGACAGAGCAGCGGTGGTCGAGCGTGAGTTTTTTATCGGCGATCTCAAACTCAATCGTTGGATCACGAACTTCGTTTGCCGGCTGTGATGCGCCGCTTGTTACGTTCAGGGCGTGAAGAATAAAGACCAGCCCCATAAAGGATAGTAGTAGTCTCATTTTAGCAGACCGTAAGACGAGAAGGACACCTCAATAACGAAAGATATAGCGGAGGGGTAGCCTGCGTAGATACCCCTCCGCTTATATTTCACCCCAAGTGTAGCTATTTGCTAAATTCTACCCCCGCATATCTTGACGCTTTGCCAGATAATGGGAAGGCGTAAGCCGTTCAACGCGAGCCATGAATTCCCCCTCACAACCGCGAATTACGAAAGTATTATCCGTTTCGAGTGGGAAGATGCGCCATGATCCATCACCATATTGAAGCAAACCAAAAGAATCACTAAACAGAATGGAGTCATCTATCCTGTTACCAATAACGCCCTTGTCCATACTTGTTAGCATTTCCGATGGGGGAGGGGCGTCGAGAACGGTACCAGTAATGGGGATCCTCGTAAGTAGCTCATCTTTATCCGCTTTATCCTGAAGTAGAAACTGAGCTCGCTCTACCTCTGGTTCCTCCGAACCACCACCACAAATTCCCGAACATTGGCAAGGGCATCCACAAGCTACATATGAGCCTGGTAAGGAGGCATTGCAGGATTGGCCTTCGTTGACGCAGTTGTAGCCAGGGCAATCGCAAGAAAGGGTGGCAGGTCTTATGTTGGGGCTACGCCTCTAATTTTACGTAACGTGCCCCTTCACCGCCAATGTCCTCAACTGACGACGACTCTACCGGCGAACGCCCAACTGGCGAGCGCTCGACCGGCGCATCTCCGCTCCACGACCTGGCCGCGCACTTCGGGGTCTTGAAAGACCCCCGGAAGGCCAAAGGTAAACAGCATCGCCTCCGTGATATTATGACGCTCACCATCTGCGCTGTAATCTGCGGGGCCGATAGCTTCACGGCCATCGAAGCCTTTGGGCAGGTGGGGCAGCGGTGGCTGGGGCAGTTCCTGGACCTTGAGCACGGCATTCCGTCGCACGACACGATCGGGCGCGTATTTGCGGGCATCGACCCGGAAGCCTTTGAGGAGTGCTTCCTGACCTGGGTCGAGGCGGCTTGCGAGGCAACCGATGGAGAGGTCATCGCCATCGATGGTAAGACGCTGCGGCGGTCCTACGACCGTCATGCGGGCAAAGCGGCGCTTCACATGGTCAGTGCCTGGGCCACCGCCAACGGACTGGCGCTGGGGCAGGTGCGGACGGCGGAGAAGTCCAACGAGATTACAGCTATCCCAGAGCTGCTCGAAGTGCTAAGCCTGTCGGGCTGTATCGTAACGATCGATGCGATGGGCTGTCAGCGGGCTATCGCGGAGGCCATCACAGACCAGGGCGCGGACTACGTGTTGGCGCTCAAGGGCAATCAGGGCGAGCTTCGAGCCGATACGGAGGCGCTTTTTGACCGCGTGCGCGGTCGTGAAGGTAATCTTGAAGACGAGTTTGAAAGCGCGGCAGTCTCCACCCACAAAAGCGTCACGGGCGGACACGGCCGGGTAGAGACGCGGCGCTGCTGGGCCTTGGATGTCGCAGAGCAAGGCTGGGTGGACCTGGAGGGCTGGTCGAAGCTACGCACGGTGTGCATGGTCGACCAGGAGCGGTTCGACGGCGAGGAGACCACGACGCAGCGGCGCTACTACATCAGCAGCCTTGCTCCTGAGGCCGAGGTGCTGCTACGCGCGGTGCGGTCGCACTGGCACATTGAGAATAAGCTGCACTGGGTCCTGGACGTCGCCTTCCGGGAGGACGAGAGCCGTATCCGCACGGGGCATGCAGCGCAAAACATGGCGGTGGTGCGACGCCTGGCGCTGAACCTGCTGAAGCAAGAGCCGACCAGCTCAGCGGGCATCAAGAACCGACGGCTCCGCGCGGGGTGGGATGAAGCGTACCTGCGTAAAGTGCTCAGCGGCCTTTAGCGTTCTTGCGATTGCCCTGCAGTTGTAGCATTGAGCTACTGCGTGATTGCTTAAGGGACCAACGGTCGCAAGACCAAAAATCAGAAAGAAGGCGACTACAAATTTTTGCTTCATAACCCCACCCTCCTTAGCTGTTGAATATATTGTGCATTTCTACAGTACCCCCCCATCGCTCACATGCAATAACTTCACATGAAGAAAACATGAACAATAACTTGTTTAAACAGGCGTCCCGCTGTGTGTAAGATTTAATCTAGGTCGCCAAAGGGGATCCGACACGCCGTGCCGCTACGTATCGTTTCTTAGGCTCGTTGGCTCTTCGTCTTCCTGCCCTCCCGCTGAACCTCGCAACGCGACGCACCGCCGTGCGCCGCTACACGTCCTTGCCTCGTGTCTTCGGTTCTTCGTTTCCTCGTCTCCTCGTCTCCTCCGTGCCCCATTCCGCCCTTGCTCAACGCCCGGCGACTTCTTGACACTGCGACACGTCGCCTGCGCAGTCACAATACGCCTCACGGCACGCCTGAACCTGCTGCTGCATCTCTTCTCCGCCTTCGTCCAGTGCACGCTGGAAGCAATTTCTCATGGTAACGCCGCAGGCCGTCCACCGACGCTCTGGATTCTCTATTCCGAGGGGCTCCAGATCCACCCACAGCATGCGAAGCTGGCCCTCTGCTGTACGATAGTACAAGTGACCGTCGCTGACGTCAAAGGCGTTGCCTCCATCCCCGGCCACATCCAGTGGAATGGTAGCAACAGGTGTACCGTCGGCGCGGAAGACGAAGACCGTATGTTCGAGGGTTGAATCAGCGCTGCCTCCCAACACGAACGCATGCCCCTGGTCCACGGCAACGCCGCGCGTCATGGTCGCGGTCGGGATATCATTGCGGAGGTTACGTGGTACACCTTCGGGTAGGTTATCCTCCCATTCAACCTCTACATCACGAACAGGTAACTGCGCGGTAACCCTGCGGACCTCATCGCCAGATGTGTCGAACAGCTCAATGGCGTTCTCCATAATGTAGGCATAAGCGATTAGAGTCGCATCGCTGGCCAAAAAGCCCACGTTTCGGAAAATGGCTGACGGGTCGTCGCGTATCGATCGCTGCTGGCTCAGCAGCTGAAATGTCTCAAATCCCTCTACGGTGTAGCGCTTGATCTCCAATCGTCCGGTATCCGTATTCAGCACGGCGGCGAGCAATTCATCGCCGTACGCCGACATCCCGAAAAACTGCCCTCCCACATCAATCGACTCCTTAAACATCAAGTTCTCATCAAAGACGTTGATGGAGCGGTCGGTAAAGCTACCACTGGCGAAGACCCGTCCACCCACTACGACCACCTGCTCAAGCGGCTGTGAGAATTCACCGGGGCCTTCCCCCTCCGACCCGACACGGCGCTGAACCTCGCCCAGCGGGGAAAACTCATATACCTCGTAGGTGAACCGGTTGGCCATGTAGAAGCCTCCGTCCCCGGCAACCGTCAGCTGACGCCGTGGACCATCCTCGTCCAGATCGACGCTGAAAACCCGCTCCGTCGCAAGTTCGGGGAGCGCCGTCTCGTTTTCTTCCGGGTCCGGCTCTTCCTGACAAGCACCAAGCAGCACGAGGCACAGAAGTCCCACCAGCCATTGTCTATGCATAATCTCTTTCTCTTTCATAATTGAACATCAGGGAGACGGGAGCGCACGTGTATCCAGTTCTAATTTGACGAGTGAACCATTCATCGCCAGAAAGGCCAATATGCTGTCCCGCACATCGATGTCATAGGCGTGTTGTGGTAGTTTGACCACCCCTACCGGTGTGCCGGTCTTGTCGAAGACGAAGACCTTTTGCGTATGGCCTTCCACAAGATTCCCTCCAAGTACGAAAACTCGCTCCTGATCCACTGCAGATCCCATCGTGGCAATTGCTGATGGCTCACCGCTAAGAAACGCCGAAACCTCCCCGGGAAGCTGGGATGAGGCGGAGTGGTGTTGCCATGTAATAGATGGTAAATTGCCCGGCAAGTGCGTAGTCAGCGGGTCTGACTCCGGGTTCTCGAT
>LKNB01000021.1 GCA_001564055.1 Rhodothermaceae bacterium Tc-Br11_B2g6_7 | reverse complement strand
GAGCTACGAAGCCCATGATGGGCCACCGGGCGACCATCGGGGTCAAACCGCGCCAGTCTCCCGTTGCCGTAATCCATGATCCAGATCTCATACCCGTCGCCGGCCGTGTCAACCACGCGGATGCCGCGCGGATCGCGCAGTTCGCCCGGTCCGGCCCCTTCCGTCCCAAACGTCCGGCGCACTTCTCCTGCGGACGTTACCTGAAGCACGCGGAAGTTGCCGGCGTCCATCACGTACCACCCGGAAGGGGCCGCCGCCACGCCGTTTGGATCATATACAAACGGAAAGCGCTCGTCCTCGGCGAACTGCAACGCGAAGGGTGTCACCTTTGCTTCCTCGACATCCGGCGGAGCGGCGTCGACGGACAATAGAGCGATGGCGAACAAAAGCGGGGCGTAAGACAGACTGCGGCTCAGCATCGGGCTCAAGAATTTCAGCATTGGAGGTCTTGGAAGAGGCCCCACGTCAGCAACCCGCGGGCTACGCACGGTTCGTAGCCCGCGGGTCAACTACGTGCGCCTTACGGAGGACTTCCCCCATTGGACATCAACTCCCATAAGCTGGCCGTCAACCAATCAAGCGGCTCTTCGCGGATGAGCCGGGGCGGCACGTAGGGGCGTTTGGGGCGCTCCCCCGTTGCGGGTTCAGCGAACGGGCGGTGGGGTGTCGGTTTAGACTCTGGCATGGTATCGGGAAGGTCAGGTGCAGAAGGCACGAAAGGTGGGACGCCGGTCAACGAGCGCGCACCAGACGATGGGTCGAGTCCACGCCCGCCGCCTGCAGACGCGCAAAATACACGCCCGCCGCAGCCTCAGCACCGTGCACACGGCCATCCCATACCACCTCGTGCATGCCAGCGCCGACGCGCTCATCGACTACCACCGCCACCTCACGCCCCAGTAGGTCGACAATCGACAACCGCACCTGGGCCGCCTCCGGCAATGCGAATTGCAGTGTCGTGGCCTCGGCGAAGGGGTTCGGGTAGTTGCCCTTCAGCTGCACGATCGGCGATGGCGACGCATTCAGGGTCTGCACGGGGTCAACGTCCAGCGTGTTCTCGCAGGCATTGATAACCTTGGCGAAATACGAGGCCGTGAACGTCTCGCCAGGCGCGAGCCCTTCGGGTTCATCTACGGTGAGGGTGAACTCGACCGTCATCGGTGCCTCTTCATTTGGGCCATCAAAGCTGAACGAGATGCCGTCCTCCGAGGTGAAGTCCGGTGTGTCGGTGGTGGCGATGAGGTTGACAAGGGCGGGATCACCCTCATCCGGGTCTACAAAGTTCACGTCCGTGATGCCGGCCCCGTCGCTCCCTTCGATCGTCAGCAGCGCAATCCCGTCACTGAAGATAGCGCTGTCATCCTCGGTGAAGGACGGCATGGGGCACACGAACTCCCCTGCGGGGCGAATGTCTGTATCCAGGATTTCAGCTTCAGGATCGAACGTGTTGCCATCCTTTAGCGCGGCCATATCGTACAGGCCACCCGGCGTGCTGTCGCGGATGTAGAACCCATCATCCAGCCCCTCGCCGTCGAATGTGTTGTCGGCGACCGTAATCTCAAAGCCCCACAGCTCCAGGTGACCAAACGAGGTCGCTGCCGCGAACGTGTTGCCCGTCACCGTACCGCTGGTAGCTTCCAGTCCCAGCGCAACACCGGGCCCAAGGCTGCCTCCGAACGCATTATCCGTCACCGCCACGTTCGTGCTCGGGTCGCTCAATGTCACTCCGTCGAATCCACCGTGGATATACACGAGCGGTGCGCCAGAGTCCGCCATGAAGGTGTTTTCCTCCAACGTGACGCCGTCGTAGCCCACATTGGCCGGCTGCGTGAGGACCGCGCTGCCGCTGCCACCATCCACCGTCAGCCCGCGCAGGGTGATGTTGTCAGCCTCAAGCGTCACCAGCCCTTCGATAATGGGCGCCCCTTCCGGCGCACCGGATGCACTGCTGGTCAGGGTATAGGTGGACGACGCAAGCGGCAGCTCTTCGATGCCTTGCAGGATCAGCGGCTTGTCGATGGTGACGCTCTCCTCGTACGTGCCGCTGCTGACCGTGAGCGAGTCGCTGGCCTGCGCGCTACTGATGGCGTCGGTCAGTGTCTCGTGAAACGTGCCCTGTGTTATGTTCGCAATCGGCCCCTCTTCCACCACATCTTCGATCGCCACGCCTTCGATGGTGATGTTGTCGAAGCGGTTGTTGCCGCTACCGCTGGAAGCCCCATCAACCGTAATTCGGATGACAAAATCGGGGTTGTCATTCACCATATCGAGGCTGCTAAAATCGACCTCAAGCAGGTCGAAAGAGGACCCGGTATTATTTCGTCCAGTGAAGGTCTCGATCGCTGCGAAGGAGGCTCCACCATCGGTGCTGTATTGGATTTCGTGGGTTGAGAATCCTGTACCCGTACCACGCTGAGCGTAGCTCAATAGCATATTCTCAAACCCACTTGTCGGTACACCCAATTCGAAATGCATACCATTTTGGGATGAACCTGCTACGGAAAAGCTTTCCCCTGCCGGCTCGTCCAATCGCACGTTGACCGTAGTCCCAGCAAAATCACCAAGGCTACCGGGATCAAAGGTGTAGGTCAACACGCCTGAACCAAGATCCGCATTGACAGGCTCCGGCCACGGATTCCCCTCCTCCAGCGGGTCGTTAAAACTCCAGTAGTGCAGCAGTTCGAGATCATCGTTGTCTTGCGCGAGCAGCGGTGTCGCCAGGCCCCACAGTGCGACAGCCCCGGCCACCAGCGCGATATGTAGCATCCGTCGCATGGCCTCAAAGGGTCAAATGAAGAAAACGCGGGTGGTCCGCGCGCCGGTACCCTGGCTCACCGGTCCGCTGCAGGGTGTGGGGACGCTCCGGTGAGGCTGGCGCTTCAACTGCAACCACTACATAGCATACGACGCCCACTGTCCGCATGAAATGGCACTCTGGCAAAAGAGGGGCACTCGCTTCGACGACAGGTGCTGTGGCGGAAGGTGCAGGGCGATGCACACATTATGGATGGTGCGCCATACCGTCCACAGGGCTGGCCACCTCAACCCTACCGGGCTTATCAGGACTACCAAGGAGTTGGGCCGGGCGTTAAAAGGGCGAGGTCACCTGCACCGGGGCTACCACGCAAACGCCGCCACTGCCGCGAAATGTGGCAAAGCAGCGCATGCCCAGGGCCATACCCACCATCCACGCCAGACGCTCCAGGCCCTGAATGGACCGTAGCGCACCTATCCCGTCCGCCCGCACAAAGAGGGCTACACCGCCCACGCTAAACAGGAGCAAGACACACCAGAGCACAACCAACGGCCACGGGGCGTGGGGGATCTGCAGAGCTTTGTGCGTGGGCGGAGGGAAATCGTGTGACGGTGTGTTCTCAGCCAGATTACTGTACCTGACTTTATCGTCGTCGGTTTTTAGAGGACACCTTAACTGCCGCCTGAAAACGGTCGCGCTCCCTCGCTACTCCGCATTGCCGGTATCCAACAGCCTATACACCTCAGCCATCGCCGCCCTGTGCACGATGACCCAATACGCCAAAACGTACACAAAGACTGCTGCTCTCCACCCGATGCTGACGCCATCGAGTAACATGACCGCCATACCCACTGCACCCGATGAACCAGCAACCACAAACGCCAATCCTAATGAAGGGGGTAGTTTGCTCTTAGAGGGGTCGATGGTTCGGGCGTTGTATCCCATTAACACGACGAACAGGTGTAGAAATACAACCAGATTCAGCATGTAGAACGCAGGGCCTGAAACAAACAGCCATATCGCCAACAGCCCGACGCCAAAAACGATGGCGCTGTACCATAATACGTTTGTTAAGTTGAGCACGCGTAGGTCCCGTAAGTTTTAGGCCGTGTCTGAAACACCGAGTTTGCGGCAGCATCGCCGGATGATGCCCACCTGCGGAGTAGCAACGAGCACATGTCTCATAGCGGATGGCCAGCCAGCGACACGCCTGCAACCGGCGAATCAACCGTTCGATCACAGTCCGCTTTGCATGCAACGCTTTGTCAACTATGGGAGGCCGCTCCTTCCGGAGTCCTTTACGGCGTCGCGGGGCGTAGGCATCGCAGCCCGATCGGCAACGAGCATCTTGGGCCGCGTGCGCGGCCTGCCCAGCCACCAGCGCGATGGGTAGCATACGACACCTACGGTCCGCATGAAATGGGACGCTGGCGAAAGAGGGGCACTCGCTCTTACGACAGGGGCTGTGGCGGGAGGCGCAGCCTGTTGCACGGATTATGGATGGTGCGCCAAGCACACTCCCGTACCCACCCCGTCACACCCCAGCCGATGCGTAACCAGATGTTAACCGTTTGATTTAACCAGATGGTTGACGGGCGGCTGCAGCGGTCGTACTGTAAGGTTGTTCTTCATGACAACTCGTGCGCATGGCGCCTTCTGATACGGAGCAGCAACTCTTCGACGCAGCCCTCACCCTCTTTGCGCGGCATGGCAAGGCAGGCGCCCGGATGCAGGCCATCGCTGATGAGGCGGGCCTCAACAAGGCGATGCTGCACTACTACTTCCGCAGCAAAGATCAGCTCTACGAGGCGGTGTTTGGGTACGCCATGCAGCAGTTTATGGCTTCTTTCGATAACGCGCTGCGCACCGCCTCCTCCTTCGGCGAAGCGCTGCGGCTGTTTATTGACGGCTACATCACCTTCTGCAAGCATCACACCGACGCCATGCGCCTGCTGGTGAACGAGAACCTGCGCGGCGGGTCGCTGGTGGGCCAGCACCTGCAGCAGTTGAAGGCCACCGCGCCGGACGCTCCGCCCCAGCTTATGCTGCGCACGATCGAGCGCGCCGTGGCGTCTGGCGAAATCCGCCCGGTGGATGCCGACCACACCCTGCTCAGCATCGTCTCGGGCTGCCTGTTTCCGTTTATCGCCCGCCCCACGGCCGAGGTGCTGCATCCCGAGGCCGCGCAGTGGGACGCCTTTGTCGAAGCCCGCAAGCAGCACCTGTTCGACCTGCTCTACCATGGCCTGCGTACCGACACCCCCTCTGCCTGATGATGCCCTTCCCTGCACGTTCTTGCCTGCTGCTGGCCGTCGTAGCGACCGGGGTTCTCCTCCTCGGGGGCTGCTCGCTGGCGCCGCAGGTAGGCGCCCCCGAGACGGAAGCCACCCTGCCCTCCTCGTTCGATACGGCGCCGCCCGATACCCTCTTCCCTGCTCTGGATGATACCGCTGCGTATGCGCCGGCCGCCTGGTGGGAGGCGTTTGGCGATGAGACGCTCAACACCCTGATCGACTCGGTCCTCGTCCGCAACCTGGACCTGCGCCGCACCGCAGCGACGATTGATGAGTTGGCGAGTCAGTACCGCATTGCGCGAGCGCCGCTCTTTCCAAGCGCCACCGGCGATGGGTCCGTAACCCGCCAGGAGCAACCGGCCAATGTGGGCATCGGGGGCGCCTTGGGCGGAGGTGGCGCACCGGATGAAGCCTTTCCTGACCGGTTTGACTTCACCACCTACAGCCTGTCATTGGCCCTCTCGTATGAGCTTGATTTCTGGGGCCGCCTGCGCAACCAGCGGGGGGCCGCCCTGCAGCAGTTCATGGCGTCGGTGGATGACTTTCAAACGGCACAGCAGCAGGTGATCGCACAGACGGTCACCACGTATTTTGAAATCCATGCGTTGGAACGGCAGATCCGGCTGGGCCAGGAAAACGTGGACCTTCTGCAGGACCGGTTGGCGCTAACGGAAGATCGCTACGATCGCGGACTGGCCACATCGTTTGAGCTCTTTGCTACGCGCCAGGAGTTCGAGGCGGCGCAGGCGGACCAACCGGAGCTGGAGGGGGTGCTCGAAGACGCCCGCGGTCGCCTGGCGCTGCTCGTGGGCCGCTTCGCGGGTAGCGCAGCCGACCTGCTCGGCAGCGAGCGAGAGGCCTCCCTCGTGCTGGAGGACATCCCCTCCGGCCTCCCCGACGACCTGCTCATGGCCCGGCCCGATGTGCGCGCCAGCGCCCGCCGCCTGGAGGCCGCCCGCCTGGAGATAGGCGCCGCCCGAGCGGGCCTCCTCCCCAGCATTTCCCTCACCGCTGAAGGTGGGGTGCAGAGCGGCTCGCTGGACGACCTCGTCCGCTACGACCAGCGCTTCTCCAACCTGATCGCCAACCTCACCGCGCCGCTCTTTCAGGGCGGGCAACTGCGCGCTGAGGTGGCCGCCGCCCGCGCACGTCACGCACAAGCCCTGGCCACGTACGAGGAAACACTGCTGACGGCATTCCAAGAGGTACGCGCGGCGCTCGTAGCCTATAGCAAGCAACGCGAGCAGGTAAACCTTCTGCAGCAACAAGAGACCAGCGCCCGAGAAGCCGCCCGGACACAGCGCGACCGCTACCTGCGCGGCGTGGGCTCCTTCCTCGATCAGCTGGACGCCCAGCGCACGCTCGTGCAGGCGTCCCTGCGGCTCGCTACCGCCGAGGAAGCTACCGTCAACGCGCGCCTTGCCGTCCACCGGGCGCTCGGCGGGGCCTGGGTGCCACCGCCCACGGCTGACGACCCCCGCCTCTTTCGCTCATCGTTCGATCCGCTCGCCGAGCCCACGCCCTAATCACCCGCTCTTCTATCCGCCCTACACCTCATGCGTACCTATGTACTTGGTGGTGCCCTGCTGCTTGGCGCTGCGCTGATTGCTGTGCTGCTCATCGTCTTTCAACCAACGCCAGACGATGATCCCGAAGACCCGACGCCCCCCGTGGTATCCACCGAGGCGATTGAGATACAGTCGGGCACGCTTAGCGTCCGAGGGAACGGCACGGTGCGCCCGGCCAACGAAATCGAACTGACGGCCGAGGTGGCTGGACGCCTGGTGGAGGTCGCCCCGGCGTTTGTGTCCGGCGGCTCGTTCCGGGCGGGCGAGGTCCTGGCGCGCATTGATCCATCCGACTACGAGAGCCAGGTGCGGCAGGCCCGCGCACAGGTCACGCAGGCAGAGTTTGAGGTGCTGCAGGCCGAGGAGGAGGTCGAAGTCGCCCGCGCTGAGTTTGCGCGCCTGGAGCGCACCGCGGGCGAATCGATGCCGGACAGCACCGCGCTGGGCCGGCTGGTATTCCGGGAGCCGCAGTTGCGCCTGGCCGAAGCCTCGCTGGAGAGCGCCCGGGCCTCGCTCGAAACCGCCGAGACCAACCTGGGCCGCACCGCCCTCATCGCGCCCTTCAACGGGCAGGTCCGCGTCACACAGGCCGACCGCGGCGCGTTCGTTGCCGCAGGCACGCCGGTCGCGACCCTGTTCAGCACCGATGTGGTGGACATCCGGGTACCGCTCGAAGCCCGCCGAGCAGCTCTCATCCCGGGCCTCTGGCGCACGAACGACACGCGCAACGGTGTCGACGGCCCACCCGTCACCGTAGAAGCCACGTATGGCGCCTCAACCTACCGCTGGGACGGCTTCGTGGACCGCGTGGATGGCGCACGCGATGAGGAGACGCGCACGATCAACGTGATGGTGCGGGTGCCCGACCCATATCAGCTCGACGACAGCGATGCCGACCGCCCGCCGCTGGCTGTTGGCAGCTATGTGACCACCGAAATCGCCGGGCGTACGCTCGACCGGTACTTCACCGTCCCGCGCCGTGCCATCCGCGACGATGACCAGCTCTGGACCGTGGAGGATGACACGCTGCTCGTCATGCGCTCCGCTACGGTCGTCCAGACGGCCGGCGGGCGCGCCTTCGTCACCGCCGACGACGTAGCCGACGGCACGCCCATCATCACGGGCAACCTGCCGGTGGTATCCGACAGCATGACCGTCCGGCTTGCCAACACGGAGTAACCGTAGCCCTACCCCAACCGCGCCTCCGGGCGTGCCTGTCCTCTTTTTCCTTCCTTCCACCCACTCATGGCCCGCATCATCTCCTGGATGGCACAGAATGGCGTCGCTGCCAATCTGCTGTTCGTCTTTATCTTTCTGGTGGGTACCATCAGCGCGTTTACCATCGTGCAGGAGGTCTTCCCGGAGTTTAGCCTCGATACGATTCAGGTAGAGGTGGAATACCCCGGGGGCTCTCCCGAAGAGGTCGAGCAGGCCATCGTCCAGCGCATCGAGGATCGTATCCAGGGCGTGGAGGGCATCGACCGCATTCAGGCGACTGCGGCTGAGAACTTCGGCATTGTGTCGGCGGAGCTGCAGCGCGGCGCCAACGCTACGGAGGTCCGCGAGGAAATTAAGCAGGAGGTAGACCGCATCACCACCTTTCCGGCCGAGGCGGAGGAGCCCATCGTCACCGAGCTATCGAACCGGCGACAGGTGCTGCAAGTCGCCATCTTTGGGGATGTCCCCGAGCGCTCCCTCAAAGAGGCCGCCAAGCGCCTGGAGCGGGAGCTGCAGCGCTACCCCGAGCTATCGCTCGTCGAGCTGGAAGCCGTGCGCGACTACGAGGTCACCATCGAGCTGTCCCGCGATGCCCTGCGCGCTTATGGGCTGACGCTGAACGAGGTAGCCGCTCTGGTGCGAGAGAGCAGCCTGGACCTGGCCGGTGGCGACCTGGAATCGGCCGAGGAGCAGATCCTGATCCGAACCGAGGGCGAGCGCTTCACCCGCAGCGAGTTTGAGGAGATCGTCTTGATAAGCCGCGGCGACGGCACCCTGCTCACCCTCGGCGACGTCGCCACCGTGGTGGACGGCTTTGAGGAATCCGAACTCATCACCCGGTTCAACGGCGAGCGCGTAGCCCTGGTGCAGGTCTTCCGCACAGGAAGCGAACAGGTACTCACCAATGTGGAGGTGGTGAAGGAGCACCTCGACACCACGTTTCGGCCCTCGCTCCCGGCGGGTATCGACGTAGCCATCTGGCAAAACCAGGCCGAGGACCTCGAAAGCCGGCTCGACCTGCTGATCAAAAATGGCCTGCTGGGCTTGCTGCTGGTCATCTTCACCCTGATCCTGTTTCTGAACCCGCGGCTGGCGTTCTGGACGTCGGTGGGCATCTTTCTCTCGTTCATCGGCACGTTCGGGGTGATGTACCTGCTGGATGTGTCCATCAACCTGATCTCGCTGTTCGGCTTTATCCTGTCCATCGGTATTGTGGTGGATGATGCCATCGTGGTGGGCGAGAACATTTTTGCTGAACAGGAGAAGGGTACCGAGCCGCTGGAGGCCTCTATTACGGGCGCCTCGCGCGTGGCTACGCCTGTTATCTTTGCAGTGCTCACCACCGTAGCCGCTTTTGCTCCCCTCCTGTTCGTGGCCGGCACCCTCGGCAAGTTTCTGGGAGATATTCCCACGATTGTAATTGTGGTGCTGCTGCTGTCGCTGGTGGAGGTGCTCTTCATCCTGCCGTACCACCTCTCCAATGTGCGCAAAAAGAAAGCCTCCGAGGATGGATTTCTGCTGCGCAAGCTAAAGGCCGTGCAGGGGGGGGTTGCCCGTGGCCTCACACGGTTTACCGAAGGCCCCCTCAAGCGCGCCCTCCGGTACAGCGCCGAGTCGTATGGGGTTATCATCTGTGGCGCCCTCGCGGTGCTGATTCTCATCATCGGCTTCATTGGCGGCGGGTACGTGCGGTTTGCCTTTCTGCCCACCATTGAAGGCAAACTGGTGACGGCCCAGGTGGAGATGCCGGTGGGCGTAACGGCGCAGCAGACGGCCGAAGTAACGGCGTATCTGGAAGAAACCGGCTTGCAGGCCATCGACGACCTGATGGAGGAGCGCGGCGAGGGCCATCCGGAGATTTTGCGGTATATCTTTTCCAGCGTCGGGCAGCAGCCGCAGGCCAATCAGGGGCCGGCCGGCGGTGGCTCGCAGCTTATTGAGGCACGGCTGGCCGAGGTGTCGTTCGAACTGACCGACCCCGAGGAGCGCGACATCACGGCGCGGGCCTTCGAGCAGCGCTGGCGTGAGGTCTCCGGCGCGGTGCCGGGCGTGCGCTCGGTGACGTTCTCCGCCGATGTGATTAACCTGGGCGACCCCGTAGCGGTCGAGCTCTCCTCCGATGATGCCGATGAGCTTTCGGCCGGCGTATCGGCGGTGGAAGACTCGCTGACGCAGTTCAGTGGCGTTTTCGATGTCCGCAACGATCAGGAAGAGGGCAACCGGGAGGTACAGCTTCAACTGAAACCCGAAGCCCGCACGCTGGGCCTCACATTGCAAGACCTCGCCCAACAGGTGCGCGGCGCGTTCTTCGGCGCGGAAGCGTACCGCATGCAACGAGGCCCGGATGAGGTGCGCGTCTTTGCCCGCCTCCCGCGCGAGGAACGCCGCACGCTGGACGATCTGGAGGACTTCGACATCCGCACACCGGCCGGACGCTTTGTGCCACTAAGCGAGGTCGCGACCGCCCGCGAGGGCTTCGGCCCGGCCCAGATCAACCGGCGAGACGGGCGGCGCGTCATCACGGTGACCAGCGACGTGAACGAGGCCGTGGTTACCGGGCAGGAAGTCACCGGCGTGCTCGAAAGCCGCATCTTACCCGCCCTCCAAGAGCAGTTGCCGGGCCTCTCGTTTAGCTTTGAGGGCGAGCAACGCGAACAGCAACAGGCGCTCGCCTCGCTGGTCGTCGGCTTCGGCATCGCGCTGTTTGTGATCTACGGGCTGTTGGCCATCCCCTTTCGCTCCTACATCCAACCGCTCGTCATCATGAGCGTAATCCCGTTCGGCTGGGTGGGGGCCATCATCGGGCACATGCTGCTCGGGATCCCCATCGGCCTGCTCAGTATCTTCGGCTTTGTAGGGCTGAGCGGCGTGGTGGTCAACAACTCGCTCGTGTATGTCGATTTTGCGAACGAGGAACGCGCCCGTGGAAAGTCATGGGTGGAGTCGCTGATTGCCGCCGGTCAGTCACGCTTTCGGCCGATTCTGCTGACCTCCATCACCACGTTTCTGGGCGTCTTTCCCATCATCATTGAGACCAGCGTGCAGGCGCAGTTCCTGGTGCCGCTGGCCGTGAGCCTCGGCCTCGGCATCCTGTTTACCCTCCCTGTGGTGATGCTGCTCGTGCCGGCCCTGGCGATGCTGCAGCGCGACGCGACGGTGTTCGTACAGGAGAAGCTGTTGGGCCGGGAAAACGTCACGCTTTCCTACGGCAGCTATGCGACCCGGTCGGGGGATGCCCCGGCGTAAGGGGCGCTTTGGGCTTCCCTGGACTTCCTCCTCTCTCTGATTCTATCCCGCCAGCAGCGGTCTTAAATGTCAATCGAAGGACGGCCCGGATGAGGGGGTATGGTTTCAGCAGCGGCGTTATGGCCTACGCGTACCGCTTCAGCGAAAGGCTGCAGCGTGCGCGTGCTCAGATGCGTGGCGTCGGCTATTGCCCCCTCTCTTTGGTTCTCTCCCGCCGGGGGAGAGAAGACGTGGTCTGTAGGCGCCGATGAGTGGCTGAGCAGCAGGAGCGTTGGCTGAACGGTAGCTACTGGTCCACAACGCGGCCGCGTGTAAGCATGTTATATTATCTGCTAAGGTATGCCATTACGTCTCGCCCGAAGTCCCTTTTCTCGCTCCCATGCTCTGCGTGGGAGCGCACAATGAGCACGCTCCGCGTGCGATGCAACGGCTCGCCTGCCTGACCCTCATCAGCCTGACCCTCATTAGCCTGATCCATCAACTGGGCGGTGCTTCCGTGAAGCGGCACTTCCGAAAACGTACTTCTGCGAGGACGCAGGACTGACCTGTCCCCTCGCACACCCCGACGCACTGGGCCCATTCTGGTACGCGCCGGAACGGCTGGCACGTCTGGCCAGATATGGCTGATGGACCGAAAACATCAGCAAGATACCGGCATCATGAGATCGATTGCGTCTAAGGTATGCCATTACGTCTCGCCAGACGTGTTACCCTCTACGCGTACCGCTTCGGCGAAAGGCTGCAGCGTGCACGTGCTCAGATGCGTGGCGTCGGCTATTGCCCCCTCTCTTTGGTTTGCTCCCACCAAAGGCAAGGAGACGGACGTTACCCTGTTGAGGCGCAGGCCGACGCGCGTCACGCCAGACTACACCAACGGCGGCCGACGTGTGTGAAAGTCCGTGGCCGCTTGGTAGGCGCGGGCCAGCTGCAGCACGGCAGCATCGCCATAAAGCTGCCCGATAAACGTGATGCTGCCCGGACTGCGGCGCGGCGAGTTGCCGTTGGCATCCACCGGATGGAATGCATTCGGCACGCACACGCAGGGATGCCCCGTGAGGTTGGTGACCTGTAGGGCGCCCCCGACGAACGAGGGCGACACCAGCACATCGACGGCCGCCATGGTTTCCCGCATCTGCTCCATCAGGAGGGTTCGGGCGCGGTTGAGCTGGATGAACTCGACGGCCGGCATGAAGCGCGCGGCACGGAAGACGTGGGGCCAGGCGTCGCGCGTCTGCCGCACCATCGCGTCGATGCCCCGGGAGCGGGTGAGGTCGTCGAACGTAGCGGCGGCTTCGGTCCAGAGCGTCGCCACAATGGGGCCGGCGGGCACATCGTCCGGCAGCGCCATGGGATGCAGCTCCACCCCGAGGTCGCGCAGCACGTCAAGCGTTTCGGCATCGGCCGCGGCGTTGCCGTACTCGGCTTCAAAGGATTGCTGCAGGTAGCCCACGCGCAGCGTCGTGACGTCGGAGGCGGGCGTAAACGGAAAGCCCGCATCCACGGTGGCGGGATCCGCCGGGTCGGTGCCGCGGAGGGCGTCGTGCACGAGCGCGCAGTCTTCCGCCGCCCGCGCCATCGGGCCGAGCTTGTCCATGCTCCACGAGAGTACCATCGCGCCGTCGCGGCTGACGGTGCCGAAGCTTGGGCGAAAGCCCGTGACGCCGTTGCGGGTGGAGGGCGAGACGATGGAGCCGAGCGTCTCCGAGCCCATGGCAAAGCCCACGAGCCCCGCAGCAACGGCGGCCCCAGGTCCGGCGGAGGAGCCGCTCGCGCCCTGATCCAGGTTCCACGGGTTGTTGGTGCGGGCGTCGAACCAGACGTCGCCCCAGGCCAGCGCACCCAGGCTCAGCTTGGCGATGAGGATGGCCCCGGCGTCGTCCAGCTTACGCACCGCCGCAGCCGTATAGTCGATCGTCTGCTCGCGGTAGGGCTCGGCGCCCCAGGTGGTCGGGTAGCCTTCCACGGCCAGCAGGTCCTTGGCGCCCCACGGGATGCCGTGCAGCGGACCGCGATAGATGCCGTTGGCCAGCTCTTCGTCGGCCGCTGCCGCCTGGGCCCGGGCGCGGTCTTCGGTATAGGTTATGACGGCATTCAGCTTGTCGTCGTACCGCTTGAGGCGGCGCAGGTACAGTTCGGTGAGCTCCGTGGCCGTCACCTCCCCAGTGCGGATCAGCGCTGATAGGTGGGTGACGGGCAGGTAGGCCAGGTCCTCGTCGCTGGCCGGGCGCGTCACCGCCGGCGGGGACCAGTCCAGCGGCCCGTCGTCCGGGGGCGGCGCAGGCCCCACCATCTGCGGCTGGAAGACAAACGCGGGCAGCACCTCGTTGGGCATCTCCAGATCCCGGATGGCCTCAAAGCCCTCCAGGCGGTCGTTCAGGTCATCCACCATCATCTCCCGCTCCATCTCGTTAAACGAGAGCCCGGCCAGCGCCTCCGCTTTTTCGATGTGCTCCACCGTGATCTGCGGCGGCTCGTCATCGTCGGTTTGTTCGGCCACCTGTTCGGTCTCGGCATAGAGCACCCCGGGAAAGAGCGTGCCCGAGAGGCCGAGCGACGAGCAGTAGGCCATAAAACGGCGGCGATCCAAAAACGAAGAGGGCATAGCAGCGGGCGGGGTAGGCGTCGAGAAAGGCGTCGCCTGAAGGTACAAAGCCTGCTGCCGAGATGCGACACCTGCGACCGGCGAGCGTGTCCAAGGCAACAGCATGCGAGCCTGTATCCATCGCTGCAGGCTGTACATGCCAACGCTGCGTCACCGATGCGGAACGTTGACACAGAGCATGGGATTGATGGCTCCATTCGAGGAGGCGACTGAACCTACCCGTTAAATCCAATGGATCCTCGATCGTGGTCGAGGATGACGGGTTGGTTGAGGCGGAGTTGAGCCCAGTGCTGTGCCCGTTTAATGGGTTCAAAATGGTAGATTATCGTTCCGACGCAGCACGCTCCATCGGAACGGGGCATGTCCCCCTTTTCTCGTTGCGCCCGTCCCGTGCGGCACGCACCTTCAAAGCAGGCCCTGGCCTAACAGATCGGTGGGTCCAGGGCGTGGGATTGGCAGCCATCTCATCGAAATGGCCGATGCTCTGTTCACGAGATCGTGTCGACTGGCCGGTCGACGTTTATCCGATGGCGTGGAAGCGCGTCACGGCAGCCTACGGCCCGTGTCCACGGGCTCGATGCGATAGCCGCGCAGGCCGATTTCTGCAATCATCTCGCGCTCGTCCACGGTGAAATAGAGGCCGTCGGCGTCGCCGGTAACCGTTTCGCCAGGCGCCAGGGTGCCGGACGCGGGGTGCTCGTATTCATCGGTAAGCGTGCGAATGACCGCGCGAAAGCGGTACCGGACGGCATGGTCGTTCTGGTTGTGGAGCTTCAGCACTACGCCATCGACGGTGGAGCGCTGCTCGGAGTAGTAGAGGTACGCGAAGGCCACGCCCTCCAGCTCCACGAGCGGCCGCCAGGCCCAGGCGCCCGACGTGCCGTCCAACGTCTCGGTGGTATCCGCTACCGCGGTAAACGGCTGCGCCACAGCCGGTCCAGCCGCCGTCATCCAGCAACCCATCCAGAGAAAAAACAACAGTGCGTACCGCATGGCGAGAAGCCTTCACCCGAACAGTGGTGGAGGAGGCTGACGCTCACGCGGCCGATCGGTTCGCACAGGTGGCGCTACTGCCCGAGTACTTGGCGGCAGTGCTCCACTACGTTGTCGACGTTAAACCCGAGCTTGTCCATCACTTCGCCGCCCGGGGCGGACGCGCCAAAGCGGTTCAGCCCGACGATAGCGCCGTGGGGAGCCGTATAGCGCTCCCAGCCCAGCGTCACGCCCGACTCCACCGCCACACGAGCGGTGACATCCGGCGGCAGCACCTTCTCTTTGTAGACGTCGGGCTGCGCTTCGAACAGCTCCCAGGAGGGCATGCTGACCACACGCACGTTCACGTCGTCGGCCGCCAGCGTCTCGGCGGCCTGAACAGCCAGCTGAACCTCACTCCCCGAAGCGATCAGGATGAGGTCGGGCGTACCGTCGCTGTCACTCAGGATGTAGGCGCCATTGCTGAGGTCGCCTTCACTGCCGCTGCGGTCCTGCTCGGGCAGCCCCTGCCGTGTGAGGGACAGGACGACTGGACCGTCTTTGTGCTCCAGCGCCACCCGCCAGGCGTGCGCCGTTTCGGTACCGTCGGCCGGGCGGATGAAGGTCAGGTTGGGGATCGCCCGGAGGGCGGCGTAGTGCTCTACCGGCTGGTGGGTCGGGCCGTCTTCTCCCAGCCCCACGGAGTCGTGCGTACAGACGTACGTGACCGGCAGCCCCATGAGCGCGGCGAGGCGCAGCGAGGGGCGCAGGTAATCGGTGAAAATGAGGAAGGTGGCGCAAAACGGACGCAGGCCGCCATGCAGCGCAATGCCGTTGCAGATCGCAGCCATGCCGTGCTCCCGGACGCCGAAGTGGACGTTGTTGCCGTGCGGCGTATCGCGCTGGAAGTCATCGAAGTCCTCCATCGTGGTCTTGTTCGAGCCGGCCAGGTCGGCCGAGCCGCCAAACAGGTTCTCCACGCTGGGGGCCAGGGCGTTGATGGTCGCCCCGCTGGCTTTGCGCGTAGCCATCGACGTGCCCGGCTCAAAGGTCGGCAGGTCGGCGTCCCACCCCAGCGGCAGATCGCCCGAGAGCCACCGCTCCAGCTTCTGCGCCTCGTCGGGGTACGCCTCGCTGTACCCTTCCAGCAGGTCATTCCAGGCAGACTGCGCCGCAGCACCGCGCTCCAGGGCCTGCTGCGTGTACCGATACACCTCATCCGGCACGTGAAAGGGGGGGTACTCCCAGCCGAGCGCCTCCCGCGTTTTCTCGACCTCATCGCCCCCCAGCGGCGCGCCGTGGGCAGCAGAGGAGTCGGCTTTATTGGGGCTGCCGTACCCGATGGTGGTGTACGTAACGATCAGCGTGGGCCGGTCGGTGACTTCCTGGCCAGCGGTCACGGCCGCATCCAGCGCATCCAGGTCCTTTTCGTCCTCTACCGTCTCCACATGCCAGCCGTAGGCACGAAAGCGCTTGGCTACGTCCTCGGTGAAGGCAATATCAGTACGCCCATCGATGGTGATTTCGTTGGCGTCGTAGAAAAAGATGAGCTTCCCAAGGCCGAGGTGCCCGGCCAGGGAGGCGGCTTCCTGGGAGACGCCCTCCATCAGGTCGCCGTCTGAGCAGATGCCGTAGGTGTAGTGGTCGATGATGGGATAGTCCGGCCGGTTAAACTCGGCAGCCAGGCGCCGTTCAGCGATAGCCATGCCGACGGCGTTCCCGAAGCCCTGGCCCAGCGGCCCGGTAGTCGTTTCCACACCGACCGTCTCGAAGTTTTCGGGATGACCAGGCGTTTGACTTCCCCACTGTCGGAAGTTCTTGATCTCGTCCATCGAGAGGTCATAGCCTGTCAGGTGCAGCAGCGCGTAGAGGAGCATCGATCCGTGGCCCGCGGAGAGCACGAAGCGATCCCGGTTGGGCCAGTGGGGATCTGCCGGATTATGCTTCAGGTGGCGGCTCCAGAGCGTGTGCGCCATCGGGGCCGTGCCCATCGGCATGCCGGGGTGGCCACTCTGGGCTTTTTCCACGGCATCTATCGCCAGAAAGCGGATGGCATTGATGGCGAGGTGATCGAGCTGCGCGTCCTGCGTAAAGGTATCCGTGGCGGTGTCGGCCATTACCGGGGAGGGCTGAGGTGAGCGGCAAGCGAGCGGTTGTAGGTGGGTCGCACAGAGGTGCCGTTACTCGGCGCCCGGTGCGTGTATCGCCAACATACGGCGCGCCAGTAGCAAGCGTCAACGTCCGGCGTAAAAAACAGGCGAAAAGCTGCGCCTACGCATCAGCCAGCCGATCGGCGACCAGCGTGGTCAGGCAATCGGCGTTGCGCGACTGTCCAGGCACAAAATAGCCGTCGATGAAGATGGCCGGCACGCCGCTAATGCCCACCTCCTCCAGCGCCTCATCCCGGGCGGCGCGCATGCGCTCGAGGTAGTCGTCATCCTGCATCCGCTGCTCCAGCGCATCCGGATTCAGGCCAATGGTTTCGCCGATCTGCCGGAGTTGCCCCATCGACAGCCCGCCGCGCTGCTGCTGCTCAAACTGCGCGGCCAGCATCTCCTCGAACAGCCCTTCTTCTTCCGCCACATACAATGCGGCAATTTGCGGCACGGAGAACTGCCCCACCACCACGAGCGGTTTGTAGACGATTCGCACGTCGGCCCCATGTGCCGCCTTAACCTCTTGCATGGCTGCATGGCTTGTCTTGCAGTGCGGGCAGTTCGGATCGAAGAACTCCAGGATGGTCACCGCCGCATCATCCGGCCCCACCACGGGGTCCGAGGGATGGATGTAGGCGTTCAGGTCGGCAATGGCGGGGGCGTCGTTAGCAAACGCGCAGGCGTGCTCGACCTCTGCCGCCGCCGATGCGGGCTCCGCCGGGTCCAATGACTGGAAGTAGGTAACGTTTAGCCCTACCAGGAGGAGCGTCACGCCGAGCCCCGACACCAGTCCCGTGAGCTCGCCGGAGCCCATCATGCCCCCGCGGCTGCTCCCCGCCATCAGTTCCACCACGTGCAGTACGGCCAGTACCGCTACCAGCGCCGATACGATAAGGCAGAGCGCGCAGTAAGCCTCAAGCACGGAGGCTTGCAGGTAACTGAGGTAGCCCGCATACAGTACACCGATGCCGACCAGCCCGGTGCGCAGACGCTTAAGCATGGGCTGCGAGCGTACATGCGCTACAGCAGCAAACAATGTAAAGCCCACCACGGCCAGAAAGAACACCATCCCCCACACGCCATTCGGAATGCCCATCAGCATGCCGGCCGAGCTGCCCGTAACGGCTGCACAGTCGAAGGACGCCTCCACCGCCTCGGAGGTGGTGAAGCCGAGGCACCCGCGGTCGAACCCGCGGTTTTCCTGAATGATGAGGTGAACAGCCACCAGAATACCCAGCAGGCCGAGGCCAAACACGGTGCGGTCCAACCACGGGCGATACGGGCCGATGCGGCCTCCAGTGGACGAGGGGGTAGCCATAGCGTTGTGCGAAAGGGACGGGAGAGCGAAAAGCAGCGTAACATAAGCGTGACAGTCGGAAAAAGTTCACGGCCGGCCCGTTGGCGTGCTGCTTCTTTCCATCATCCACTGTCCCATGCCTTCCTACCCGCTCCTCTCGCCCGACGCGGTGGTCCCCACCTATACGCGGATCGCACCGTTGCATGACGTGCACGCGCTGCTGTGCGAGTCGGATGCCCGCGAGCAGGCGCTCCGCTGGGCGGCCGTGCAGAACGGGGAAACCGTGCTGGAGGTGGGCGTCGGCACCGGACTGGCCTTTGAGCCCCTCGTAGAGGCCAACCCGGACGGATGGACGCTGGGCATCGACCGTACCCCGGCGATGATGCGCCGCGCCCGTCGTCGGCTCGCGGAGGCGCCCCCGACGGCGTTTGCCCTGCGCAACGCCGACCTCTACACGCTCCGGCTGCCCCCCGCCCACTTCGACGTGATCGTCTGCATGTACGTGCTGGACCTGCTTCCCATGCACGACTTTGTAGAGCTGCTATCCCGGTGGCGCCAGGCGCTGCGCCCTGGAGGGCGGATGGTGCTGGCCGGGATGACACACGGCTGGACGTGGGTCCACAGGCCGTGGATGCTGTTGCCGCGCCTCCATCCGGCAATCTTTGGCGGCTGCCGTCCGGTGGCGCTGCGGCCGTACCTGCGGGCGGCGGGCTTCGTAGACGTCAGCCGGCAGCGCATCAGCCAGCGCACGTTTCCATCCGAGGTGCTGCGGGCCTATCGACCGAAGCCCTGAGCTGCGCGCCATACGCCACAGGTCCAACTGGTTTTTCAAGATCCGCCCTTGCATTCGCGGCACCGAGGCCGTATGCTACGTCACAATGATTGAATCCTCTGCTTCCCATACCGCTGGTGCCGCATGGTCCTGGTGGTGGCGTTCTGCCACTGCTCAGGGCACGGGTACTGCATGACACGTAGCGAACCGCTGTATGTCGATTGTTGATGGCCCATTGCCCCCTGGCGATGGGCTTTTTTTGTGACTGTACTGAGAGCCTTCCCCCGTTATGATGACGTTTGAGACGTTCAAGCAGCACGCTGATGAAGCGCGCACCGCACACGATCGCTTCGTGCTGCCGGTGTATCAGCGCCTGAGCGCCGACCTACTCACCCCGGTGTCGGCCTTTCTGCGGCTGCGCGCCACCTCCCGGTTCGGGTTCCTGTTTGAGAGCGTGGAAGGCGGCGAAAAGCTGGCGCGGTACTCCTTTCTGGGCGCAAACCCGTACCGGATCATCCGCGGGCGCGGGGCCGCCACTACGGTGGAGGAGCGGCGCGTACCCGGCACCCAGACGCTGCAGACCGACCGCTACGACGCCGAGGGTACTATCTTCGACGTGCTGAATGACCAGACGGCCGCGTACACGCAGGTGGACCTGCCCGAGCTCCCGCGGCTTACGGGCGGCGCGGTCGGCTACCTGGGCTACGACGGCGTCCGCCTCATCGAGGACCTGCCGGATAGCCCGCCGGACGACCTCGGCCTGCCCGATGCCACCTGGTGCTTCTACGATACCGTCGTGGCCTTCGACCACGTGCGCCACCAGCTCGTGCTCGTTGCAGACGCCTTCATCCACCCGGATACCGACCTGCGCACCGTGTACGACATGGCCACGCGCCGCCTCGAAGCGCTCGCGGCGACGCTGGGCCAGCCAGCCGACGGCTCCCCAGCCGCTGTATCGCTACGCTCCGAGACGATGGCTTCAAACTTTGCCGAGGCCGACTTTCATGCGGCTGTGGAGCGGGCGAAGCAGTACATCTACGAGGGCGACATCTTTCAGGTGGTGCTGTCGCAGCGGTTTGCGATGGCCTTCGATGGCGACCGCTTCAACCTGTATCGGGCGCTCCGGCAGGTGAACCCGTCGCCGTACCTGTTTTACCTGGACCTTGACGACGTCGCGCTGATCGGCTCCTCGCCCGAAGTGCTGGTGCGCGTGGAGGACGAGCGCGCCGAGGTCCTCCCCATCGCCGGCACGCGGCCCCGGGGCGAGACAGCGGCGGAAGACGAAGCCCTGGAGCACGACCTCTTGGCCGACCCCAAGGAGCGCGCCGAGCACCTGATGCTGGTGGACCTCGGTCGCAACGACCTCGGCCGCGTGTGCCACTTCAGCAGCGTCACCGTCGACCGCTATGCCTACATCGAGCGGTACTCGCATGTGATGCACATCGTGTCATCGGTCTCCGGGCGCCTCGACGCGCAGCACACGCCCGTAGACGTGCTGGCTGCCTGCTTCCCTGCCGGCACCGTGAGCGGCGCGCCAAAGGTGCGGGCCATGGAGATCATCGACGAGCTCGAGCCCACGCGGCGGGGCGTGTATGCTGGCGCCGTGGGCTACGTCGACTTCTCCGGTACGCTCGACACCTGCATCGCCATCCGCACGATGGTGGTGCAGGGCCACACTGCCTACGTGCAGGCCGGCGCCGGTATTGTGGCCGACAGCGACCCGGCCAAGGAATACGAGGAAACCTACAATAAAGCCCGGGCCCTGCAACAGGCCGTCCGCATGGCAGCCGATGGGTTGTTGTAAATCCACAAACCCACCCTGCCTCTGCACGTACGACGCTTCCCCTGACGAACTTACGACCCTACTGCCATGGCGAATACTGCAGACAAACTCACCAAGCTCATCTTCAACCGTGCCGGCTTTGGGCGCTACATGAGCCGCGAGGAAACAGTGGAGCACCTCAATCCACTCATCGAGCAGCACATGCGGCTGAACCTGGCCTATCGCGATGTCACGCAGCGCATCACGCGGCCCTCGGTGGCCGAGCGCTTGCGGGGCTTCCGGAAGGTGGCCGAGATGGATACCGGCAAGCTGATGGAGCAGGTCTTTAGCTGCGGCGGCACGGCCTACAACGGCACCGCGCTGGAGCCGGATGATGTGCATCTGGGCGACACGGACGATGAGATGCTCTTCAACCTGCACGATCAGGAGCAGGCCCTCCACGATGCGTTCAAGGAGGAAGCAGAAAACAACCATCACCAAGTCCGCTCCGATGCGATGCTCAACCTGGTCGTGACCAACAGCGAAGCGCGCTTGCACTTCCTCGAGCAGCAGACGCGCGGCAAGCAGCGCCCCTCCTCCCGCACCAACGCGTAACCCGCCTTCACCCCACCCACCCTCATGCCTGAGTCTCAGCACGCCACCGCCTCTTCCACAGCTGCAAACCCGGCCTCGCCGACCGAAACGGTGGTCGTGTCGGGCATCCAGCCCTCCGGCACGCTTCACCTCGGCAACTACTTTGGCGCGATCCGGCAGCACATTGCCCTGCACCGCCGGCACGAGGCGTACTTCTTCATCGTGAACTACCACGCGCTCACGTCGCTGCAGGACGCCGATGCCCTGGCGCGCTACACGCTGGACGTGGCGACGACGTACCTCGCCCTCGGCTTTGACCCGGACGAGGCCCACCTTTTCATCCAGAGCGACGTGCCGGAGGTGACGGAGCTGGCGTGGATTTTCTACAACTTGACGCCGGTGTCGCACCTGGAGAAGGGCGTTAGCTACAAAGACAAGGTGGCGCAGGGCCTCTCGCCGAACGCAGGCTTGCTGAACTACCCGGTGCTGCAGGCCGCCGACATCCTCATCTATGGCGGCACGCTGGTCCCGGTGGGCGCCGACCAAAAGCAGCACATCGAGATGACGCGTGACACCGCCGGACGCTTCAACCACACGTACTGCCCAGACGACGACCCGCTGTTTCCGCTCCCAGAGCCGCACATCCTGGATGATGTGTCCGTCATCCCGGGCGTGGATGGCCGCAAGATGTCGAAGAGCTACGGCAATACCATCGGGCTGTTTGATGAAGGCAAGATGCTGAAGAAAAAGGTGATGGGCATCGTCACCGACTCCACCCCGCTGGATGCGCCCAAGGACCCGGAGCAGGACAATGTGTTTGCGCTCATCAAGCTGTTTGCGTCCGAGGAGAAGCAGGCCGAGATCGCCGCAGCCTACCGCGCCGGGGGCTATGGGTACGGCCACGCGAAGAAGGAGCTGCTGGGTATGATCGACGCGTACTTTGCCGAAGCGCGCGAACGCCGCCACAAGCTTGAGGAGCGCCCCGACTACGTGCGCGACGTGTTGCGGGAAGGCGCCAAGGCCGCCCGGGCCCAGGCTGAACCCATGATGGACCGCGTCCGCGCCGCCACCGGGCTCATCTCGGCACGACGATAGTTGAGTGTGGGAGTGGTTGAGTATGGGAGTTTTTTTGAAACGAGAAGACGAGTAGTTCGGAAACGAGGAAACGATGATCGGTACTTCCAACATGTAGCGCAATTAAGCAACTGCGATGAGCAGAAGGATCCAACCAGCATCCTCGACTCCTCCATTCGCAAACGCACTTCCACCCCCATACCCCCAAACCCTCACACTCATCCTCCTCCTTCGTCTCCGAATCGCAGGGCGATTCTGCGCTCAGGATGACGGGAAGTTAAATCCGTCCCATTTGTCCCCAAACCCACACACGCCCACACCCCCACACGCCCACACCCCACACGCCCACACCCAAAAATGATTCTCGTCATCGACAACTACGACTCGTTCACGTACAACCTGGTGCATCTCGTGGGGCAGCACACCGATGAGGTGAAGGTCGTGCGCAATGACGCCATTACGGTGGAAGAGGTGCGGGCGCTCAAGCCAGACGGTATCCTGATCTCGCCCGGTCCGGGGCGGCCGGATGAGGCGGGCATCAGCGAGGCGCTGATCCGGGAGCTGGGGCCTGAGACGCCGGTACTCGGCGTATGCCTGGGCCATCAGGCCATCGGCGAGGTGTACGGCGGGCGCATCACGCACGCCGCGTCACTTATGCACGGCAAGACGAGCACCGTCACCCACGATGCCCGCTCTATCTTCGAAGACGTGGCGCAGGCGTTCACGGCCACGCGGTACCACTCGCTCGTCGTAGACCGGGACACGCTCCCCGACGTGCTGGAGGTAACGGCCGAAACTGATGACGGCACCATCATGGGGCTCCGCCATCGCGAGCATCCGGTGGAAGGCATTCAGTTTCACCCAGAGAGCGTCCTCACCACCGAAGGCCCCCGCATGGTCGCCAACTGGCTGAAGCGCGTCCTGCCCGAGCCCTGACACCGCCAGCCTCGGCCGAGCCCAGCCTGGACTCTTTCGTTTGTTCTATTTCCTCTTTTTCGCTGTTTCATGCAAGATCTGCTGCGCATCATCGCCGACGGAGCCCCCCTGTCCACCCGTCAGGCCGAAGACGCCATGCGCCTCCTGATGCGGGGCGAAGCCGAGCCTGAGCACGCGGCCGGATTGCTGCTGGGCCTCCGCGCCCGTGGCGAGACGGTCGACGAGCTTGTGGGCTTTACCCGCATCATGCGCGAGTACGCGGTGGGCGTTGAACTGGATGACCCACACGCGGTGGACCTGTGCGGCACCGGCGGCGATGGCAGCGACACGTTCAACATTTCCACCACCGCAGCCTTTGTCGTCGCCGGCGCGGGGGTAACGGTGGCCAAGCACGGCAACCGCTCGGTGTCGTCTTCGTGCGGCTCGGCCGATGTGCTCGAAGGTCTCGGTGTCAACATCGAGCTACGGAAAGCCGGCGTGGAATACTGCCTCCGCGAGGCCGGCATCGCCTTTCTGTTTGCCCCCTACTTCCATCCGGCCATGCGGCATGTGATGCCCGTGCGCAAGAAGCTGGGCGTGCGCACCTTCTTTAACATCCTCGGCCCCCTCTGCAACCCGGCCGGGGTACGGCGGCAGCTCGTCGGGGCGTTCAACGTGGAAACGGCACAGAAGATGGTGTCCATCCTGGCCCGGTTGGATGCCGAGCACGTGGTGGGCGTCCATGCGCACGACGGCCTCGACGAGCTCTCTACCACCGGGCCGACGCAGGTATTTGAGTACATCAACGGCAACCCAACGCCCGATGATGAACCGCTCGCGACGCCCCACAGCCGCACGATTGAGCCGGAACTGCACGCGCTGGCCCGGGCCAGCATGGACGACCTGAAGGGCGGTTCGTTGGAAGCCAACACGGCCATCTTTCGCGACGTGCTTGGCGGGACCCGCGGGCCACAGCGCGACATCGTCGTGCTAAACGCGGCCTACGCCCTGCACGCCAGCGGCGCCTTTGACGACCTCGACGCCTGCTTTGACGCCGCCCGCGCCAGCATCGACGACGGCGCCGCCACCGCTGCCCTCGACGCCCTCATTCAGGCCTCCCACGACGCCCCTACCGCATGAGCACTATTCTCGACCGCATACTTGCCACCGTCCGCGACCGGCTTGCCAGACGCAAGCAGCGGGTGTCGGTGACGGCCCTGGAGGATGAGCCGCTGTTCGATCAACCCCGCCGCGACTTTGCGGCAGCGCTCACCGGCGATTCCCTGGCCATCATCAGCGAAATCAAACGGGCCAGCCCATCGGCCGGCGTGATCCGCGCCGACTTCGACGTCGCGACCCTCGCCCGGCAGTACCAGGACGGCGGCGCGGCGGCGCTCTCCATCCTGACGGAGCCAGACCATTTTCAGGGCGCGCTGTCGTTTTTGCCGGAAGCCCGCGTAGCCGTCGACCGCCCGCTGCTCCGGAAGGACTTCATCATCGACCCGTACCAGCTTGTGGAGGCGCGGGCCCACGGCGCCGATGCCGTGCTGCTGATTGCCAGCGCGCTTGACCCGCGGCAGCTCTACGACCTGCATCAGGCGGCTGATGAGCTGGGATTGCAGTGCCTGGTGGAGCTGTATGAGCACCGCGAGCTGGATCAGGTGGATTTCGATCAGGTGCGCATTCTGGGCGTCAACAACCGCAACCTGCACACCTTTGAGGTCGACATCGAGCACTCGCTGCGCGTATTTGCTGATGCGCCCGATGGTGCCGTGCGCGTCTCTGAGAGCGGCCTCCGCACCGCCGAAGAGCTCGCGCATGTGCAGGCGCACGGCGTCGACGCCGTCTTGATGGGTGAGACGCTGATGCGTGCCGATGATCCCGGTGCCGCCTTGCAGGCCCTGCGCGACGCTACCGCAGCCGCAGCCCCGAACCCTCAATAATTCCCTGACGTACCCGCCAAGCCATGGATCTCCTCGTCAAAATTTGCGGCATCACCAACCTTGCCGACGCCCGCTACTGTGCTGGCGCCGGGGCCGATATGCTGGGCTTCATTCAGCATGAGGAAAGCCCGCGCTATGTGACCCCCGGGATTGTGCAGGAGATGAACGAGTGGCTGTATGGACCCGAGATGGTAGGGGTGTTCGTGAACGAGTCGGCCGACACCGTGAACCGCATTGCGGACGAGGCTGGCTTCACGATGGTGCAGTTGCACGGGACCGAGTCGGTGGAGACCTGCCAGGCTATTGAGCGGCCCATCATCAAGGCCTTCCCGGTGGTGCACGACGCCGCCTCCGACCAGCTCCGGCCGCTCATCGCGCCCTACCGCGACGTGGTCGACTACGTGCTGCTCGACACCGCCAGCTCCAGCGTGTGGGGCGGCACAGGCGAATCGTTTAACTGGCGCCTCGTGCGCGAGCTGACCGATGAGTTTCCCGTCCTCCTGGCCGGCGGCATTGGTGCCGACAATGTTGCAGAAGCGGTGAACACCATGAAGCCGCGCGGCATTGACCTTGCCAGCAGCGTGGAGCAAGCGCCCGGCCAGAAGGACTTCGACAAGCTGGCTGACCTGTTCGACGCGGTGGACGCGCTCCGCGCCGAACAACCGCAACAAGATGAACCGCAAGATGCGTCCTCGTGACGCCCGCCGTACCCTCCCCCCTCGTACCGCTTTTTTCGTGTACGTATCCTGAGTTGCCATGCCTACCTCCGCTACCCCTTCTGCCTCCGCTACCCGCTACGCAGCGCCCGACGCCACCGGCCATTTCGGTCCGTACGGCGGCGCGTTCGTTCCTGAAATCCTGGTGCCGGCGCTGGACGACCTTAAAGCTGCCTATGCTGAAGCGCAGGCCGACCCCGCCTTTGACGCCCAATACCGCCACCTGCTGCGCGAGTACGTGGGGCGCCCCACCCCGCTTTCCTTTGCCGATCGCCTCACCGACCACCTCGGTGGCGCGCGCATCTACCTGAAACGGGAAGACCTCTGCCACACGGGTGCGCACAAAATCAACAACACCATCGGGCAGATTCTGCTGGCCCGGCGTATGGGCAAGTCGCGTATCATCGCCGAAACCGGCGCCGGGCAGCACGGCGTGGCCACGGCTACCGTGTGCGCCAAGTTTGGCATGGACTGCGTGGTGTACATGGGGTCGGAGGATATGGAGCGGCAGGCGCTGAACGTGGAGCGCATGCGGCTGCTCGGCGCGGAAGTGCGTCCGGCCGTAAGCGGCAGCAAGACGCTCAAGGACGCCACCAACGAGGCCATCCGCGACTGGGTCACGAACGTGGGCGACACGTTCTACATCATCGGCTCCGTCGTGGGGCCGCATCCGTACCCCATGATGGTGCGCGACTTTCACCGGGTGATTGGCGAAGAAACCCGCGCGCAACTGGACGACGTGGAAGGCCGCGAAACGCCGGACGCGGTGGTCGCCTGCGTCGGCGGGGGCTCTAACGCCATCGGCATCTTCTACCCGTACCTCGATGACACGGACGTCGACCTCGTCGGCGCCGAAGCCGCCGGGGAAGGCCTGAACGGGCGCCACGCGGCTACGCTCTCAAAGGGCACCCCCGGCATCTTGCACGGCGCCATGAGTTACCTGCTGCAGGACGCCGGCGGACAGGTCGAACTGGCCCACTCCATCTCGGCCGGCCTCGACTACCCCGGCGTTGGCCCCGAGCATGCCCACCTCCGCGACATCGAGCGCGTCGACTACCGCGCCGTGACCGACACCGAGGCCATGGACGGGGTGAAGCTGCTCTCTGAAACCGAAGGCATCATCCCGGCCCTCGAAACCGCCCACGCCGTAGCCCTCCTTCCCGATCTTGCCCAGCAGTATCCCGCCGACGCCGTGATCGTCCTCAACTGCTCCGGCCGCGGCGACAAGGATATGGCGACCATCGCGACGTATGCGTGATAGGGTGTGGGCGAGAGGGCGAACGGGGGAGAGCGCAGAGGTAGGCCTTTAAACGTACAGTCGTGATGTCATGATTAAGCGATTTCGCGAGCTTCGGGTGTACCGGGATGCCTTCCGAGCGGCACAGGCCATTTATGAAGCATCCCAGAGCTGGCCGCGTGAAGAGCGCTATGCGCTTACAGATCAGATCCGTCGATCCTCGCGCTCCGTCAATGCCAACATTGCCGAAGCCTGGCGGAAGCGACGCTATCCTAAGCACTTCGTGAGCAAGTTGACAGATGCAGATGCGGAGGCTGCTGAAACGCGTGCCTGGCTGGATTTCGCACGCGGACATGACTACATCACCCAGAGCGCTTACGCTGATCTTGATGACCAGTACGATAAGATACAGGGCAGCCTCGTAAAGATGATGCGGTCATCCGACAAATGGTGCGGCCCCGCGTCTCTAAGGGAGCCAGCAGCGCCGTATACCCCTGAAGAAAGTCCACAAGAACACCCTGTCAAACCACCCGAGGACCCGTAAGCCGTTAACCCTAAAGCCCCCCTCGCCCACACGCCCTTCCGCCCACACGCCCTTCCGCCCACACGCCCTTCCGCCCACACGCCCTTCCGCCCACACGCCCTTCCGCCCACACGCCATGTCCCGCCTTACAGACACCTTCACCACCCTCCAGCAGCGCGGCGAAACCGCCATGGGCCTCTTTCTGACGAACGGATTCCCGAACCCAGAGAGCACGGTTGACCTGCTGCATGCCATTGACGCCGGTGGCGCTGACTTTATTGAGCTGGGTATGCCCTTTAGCGATCCGTTGGCTGAGGGACTGCCCATTCAGCGCTCCAGCGCCCGCGCGCTCCAACACGGGGTCACCCTGGCCGATGCGTTTGCCGTCGTGCGGAAATTTCGCGAGCGGAGCGAGACGCCTGTTCTGCTGATGGGGTACATCAACCCGGTGTACCGCTTTGGCGTCGAGGCCTTTTGCGAAGCCGCCGCCGCCGCAGGAGTGGACGGCCTGATCCTCCCCGATCTGCCCCCAGACGAAGGCGCCCTCATCGACGATGCCGCGCAAGCGCACGGGCTTGACGTGGTGTACCTGATCGCGCCCAACTCTACAGACGAGCGCATCCAGGCCGTGGACGAGCGCGCTACCGGCTTCGTGTATGCCGTATCGATGACCGGCCTCACCGGCTCGGCTATCGATGGCGTTGACCGCGTAAGCGCGTATCTGCAACGGGCCCGCCGCCTCGTCACGGAAAACCCGCTCTTGGTGGGCTTCGGCATCCGCTCGCACGAGGACGCCCAGCACCTCAGCACGCATACCGACGGCTTTATCGTGGGCTCGGTCCTCATCAACGAAGTGGAGCGGCTGTGGGACGAGACCGACCTGCCCCTGCAGGAACGGCTCCAGGCGGTCGAGGTCTTTGCCCGCACGCTAAAGCACGGCGCACCAGCAGCAGAAGCCACCGGGTAGCACCTGGGCAACACGGGTTTCGCGTCTGAGTTAAACTCTGTTGTTATTACCCCTTGGCTCACCCGTCTCCTGCTTTTTTCTACAATGACGCTACCGACTGTCTCCTGGGCACGCTTTGCCGCCCCCCTCTTTTTCACCGGCCTGCTCCTTCTGGTGCTCGTCGGGTGCGACGCCATCGACACGCGTCCCACGGCTGCGGGGTCCGATAGCGAGGTGACCATCGTAATTGATACCACGCACTGGGACGCGGCCCTGGGCGAGGCGGCGAAAAACGCCATCGGCCAGTGGGTCTACACCCATCCGGTACCGGAGCGGATGTTCGACTTGAATCACCTCCCCATACAGCGCGAGCGTGATCTCAACCGAGCGCAGTCGCTGAAAAATGTGGTCTTCGTCGCTCCACTAAACGAGGATACCAACGAGAGCCGGTTCATGCGGAGCGTCCTCTCCGAGTCGGCCCGCCAGGCGGTATCTGACGGCGGCACGGCGGTCGTGTCGCGCCGGGATCAATGGCGGCGCGGGCAGCAGGTGTTCTTCGTCACGGCCAGCGACACCAGCAGCCTGATCCAAACGCTACAGAACAACGGCCCAGCCATCCGTGATAGCTTCCAGACGGTTATTCATGAGCGGGTAAGCTACGACATGTTTCGGCGCGGCCGGCAGCATGACATCGAGGAAACCCTGATGGAAACCCACGGCTTTGCGGTCAACGCCCAGCACGACTACCAGATTGCCGTCGACACTACCGACTTTGTCTGGCTGCGGCGGATCCTTACCGACACCTGGCGCAGCCTCTTTGTGTATTACGAGGACGATGCTAACCCGGCTGACCTTTCCCCCGAGTGGGTCCTCACGAAGCGGGACTCCCTCAGCCAAATCTATCTGGAGGGCACCTGGGGCGACTGGGTAGAGGTCGACCAACGCCGCCCGCTGGAGATTGAAGAAACGGAGTTTAAGGGCCGCTATGGCTTTGAGATGCGGGGGCTCTGGCACATGATTGGAGAAGATGAAGAAGGCAACCGGCAACCCGCCGGAATGGGCGGCTCGTTTGTGTCGTACGCCTTCTATGACGAGGCCAGCGGCCGCAACTACCTGATGGATGGGATGGTGTTTGCCCCAGAGCATAGCAAGCGCGACTTTATCCGGCAGATGGAGATCATCGCCCAAACGTTCCGCACCGCGGAAGAGCAGGAGCGGGCCGTCGCGCAGGCAGACTGACTGACGATATCCCTGTCCTCCCTCGCTGCCCAATCGGCTGCCCCCTGCATCAATGCGCCTGCTTTCCGTAATCCTGGCTGTTGTGCTGCTTGGCACCACAGCTGCCTGCTCGCTACTGGAGGAGGACCAGCCGCCGCTGGATGAGGATACGCTGGTGGTCGTGATCGCGGACCTGCACTTGCTGGAAGCCCGGGCCGACCTGGAGGATGAGACGCTCCCGCCCAGCGCCCGTGATTCCCTCTTCGCCTATCACGGCATCTCGGCACAGGAGTACGAGGCGGCGGTCAGCTACTACGCGGAACGGCCCCGGGCGTACAACGAACTGTACCGGCGCGTCGTGGACCGATTGCGGGAGGATGAGATGGGCCTGTTCAATGGCCAGGAGTGACGCTCACGCATGGGAGCCTGCCCGGTGAACCCTATGGACCTTGTGCGTCAGAGGTAGGCGCTGGCAGGTGGGCCGCCGCCGTGTCGGTCAGGGCGAAGTCCTCCGCTACGGGATCTACCACCCGGACGTGCCCTTCCTGCACGAGGTACCGCAGCAGGGCGTCGGTGCGATGCGCAGGCTGCGCCGGCAGCCATTCAGTGCGCGGTACGTCGTCGGCAATAGCCTGGAGCAGGGCACGCAGCGCAGGGGCATCGTCTGGCGTGATGGGCGCAGGCGTGTGGCGGCCGAGGCAGCTATCGCACGCACCGCAGCGGTCGGGGTGGCCTTCGCCGAAGTAGCCCAGCAGGAACTGCCGCCGGCACCCGATCGAGCGCGCGTAGCGCCGCATGTCGCGCAGCCGCTGAACGGCCCGCGTCTGATCGCGCGCGACGGCGGACGCATCAACGGGCAGCTTCTGCGCCCGCGGAAAGCATAGCTCCAGCCGCAGTGCCCCGTCCGGCGGATGCCAGTCCAGCAGCCCCCGGTCCTCCAAAAATGCGAGTCCACGCTGCACCCGCTGCTTCGAGACGTCTGTGCGACGCGCCAGCCAGCCCACGTCCAGCGGCCACCACGTCTGGTAGGCTTCCGCATGCACCGCGCGGAGCACCTCCTGCACAAAGGCACCCAGTGCGTGGTTGTCGAGCGAGCGGCTGTACGCCCGTAGCTGGGCCACCGTTTTGCGGAAACGGACGAACCCGTGATGGGGGCGCGTCGGCACTTGGGTCCAGGCTTCTTGCTGCTCCAGCAACGCCATCGCTGCACGAATCTTGCCGCGCGCAAACCCCGTCAGGTGCGCCACCCGCTCCAGGTTAACCACCACCGGGTCGTCGGGCAGAGACGCCACCGGCACCTGCCCGAGGTTGCACACGGCGTCGTACACCTGCCGCACCTCGGTGGCGGACGGATGGCTGTTTTCGATGAGCGCCTCCTGCGTCGCCTCATCCGACGGATGGTAGAGCAGCACGGCGTAGGCCCGCGCCCCATCCCGGCCGGCGCGGCCTGCCTCCTGATAGTACGCCTCCAGGGAAGCCGGCATTGCCACATGCACCACAAATCGGACGTCGGGCTTGTCGATGCCCATCCCAAAGGCGTTCGTGGCCACCACCACGCGATGGTCGCCCTTGATCCACGCCTCCTGCGCCTCCTGCCGGTCCTCTTTGCGGAGGCCGGCATGGTACCCCACCGCCGACACGTCGTGCGCATTTAGCCAGCGCGCCCACTCGTCCACGCCCCGGCGCGTAGCCGCGTACAGGATTCCACTGCCCGGCACGCCCTCCACAATGTCCTGAACTTTTTGCTGTTTGTTGGCTTCCTGAAAAACGGACCACACAATGTTCGGCCGGTCGAAGCCCCGCACGATCACGCGGGGATCGCGGAGCTCCAGCTGCTCCACAATATCGCGTCGCACCTCGGGCGTGGCCGTGGCGGTAACAGCCAGCGTGGGCGGGTCGCCCATGTGCGTGCGCGCCTCCGCAATGCGCCGATACGCCGGCCGAAACTGATGCCCCCACTCACTGATGCAGTGCGCCTCGTCAATAGCCAACAGCCGGATGCGGAGCCGCTCGGCGCGTGCCAAGAACAGGTCCGACTCCAGCCGCTCCGGTGCCACATAGAGCAACTGGTACTGGCCATGCTCTGCGTTCGTCCAGCGCTGCTCCACCTCCCGCCGCGAGAGGCTGCTGTTGATAAACGCCGCGGGTACCCGGTGCGCCTTCAGATGCGCCACCTGGTCGTGCATCAGCGCAATCAGCGGTGAAATCACCAGCGTGAGGCCATCGTGGAGCACCGAGGGGACCTGGTAGCAGATCGACTTCCCGCCACCGGTGGGCAGAATGGCAAGGGTATCGCCTTCGGCAAGCACGGCCTCCACCACCTCCCGCTGCCCTGGGCGGAAATCGTCGTAGCCCCAGTGCTGCTGCAACACCGCACGGGCTTCTGAAAGGGTAGACGGCATGCCGGTGAAGAGGGAAAACAGGTCAACGCACGAATAGCTGCGGTGTCGTACCCGGGGCGGAAGCCCATGTGCCGAGATGCCGCGCCGCCGCCGGCCCTGGCTGAACGGAGCCGGGCGATACTGTTCACAATAACCCCTTGACCACGTCATTAAACCTTCACGATTTGGACGTTATATCGCTCGGTATCGTGTGTCTATAGAAGCGCACATCAACAAGAACCGGCGTATTGATTCGCGTCTGGTTCTTCCATTGATGGTGGGGTGCCGGTGAAGCCTTCAGGCTTCACCGGCTTTTTTATGTGATAGATATACGTTGGAGCTGATTTTAAGGGCTGGATAACGGAGCAGTGCCTACGCGGAGCTGTTCGCCCAAACCGGCCCGTCGTCCACCCGTAGGATACGGCCGTTTGTTGCTCACTGCTGCCTGCCCTATGCCCGACGCGCCCCGCGTTTCCATCATCATCGTGACCTGGAACGGCCTGCACCTGCTTAAGCGCTGCCTGCCCAGCGTGCTGGCCACGGCCTACCCCAGCCTTGAGGTGATCGTAGCAGATAATGCCTCTACCGACGGCACTGCCGACTGGCTGCAGCACACCTACCCCGATGTAAAGGTTGTGCGCCATCCTGAGAACTGGGCCTTTTGCAGGGGCAACAACGCCGCCGTCCCCCATGCCACCGGCGAGCTTGTGCTGCTGCTCAACAACGACATCGAGGTGCCACCCGACTGGCTCTGGCCGCTCGTCCATGAGATGACGGCGGACCCCACCATCGGCGCGGTGCAGCCTAAGCTCTTGCAGATCGACGACCGGCAGCGGTTCGAATACGCCGGAGCGGCAGGTGGGCATCTGGACCGCCTCGGCTACCCCTTCACCCGCGGCCGCCTCTTCTTCACGATGGAGTGCGATACCGGCCAGTACGATGCCCCCGCCGATATCTTCTGGGCTACGGGCGCTGCCCTGCTGCTGCGGCGCTCCGCCCTTGACAGCGTCGGGCTGCTGGATGAACGATTTCGGCTGCACATGGAAGAGATTGACCTGTGCTGGCGCTTGCACCGGGCCGGCTACCGCGTGCGGATAGCGCCAGCGAGTGAGGTCTACCACATCGGCGGGGCCTCGCTGCCGCAGGGGTCACCGGAGAAGGTGTATTACAACTTCCGCAACAGCCTGCTGCTGCTGTACAAGCATCTCCCGCCCAGCCAGTGGCGACGCGTATTCCCCGAGCGTGTGCTGCACGACACCGCCGCGGTGGCGCGGGCACTGGCGCTGGGCAAACCGGCCGAGGCTCGGGCTATCATCCGGGCCTATGCTGATGCGCACCGGATGAAGAGCGCCTTTGCTGCGGATCGCCCAGCAGGGGCAGACGCGGTGGTCGCACCTTCGTATGGGCGCAGCGTCGTCTGGGACTATTACGCGCGCGGCCGGCGGCGTTTCCAGGAGCTTCCGCGCACGGCGTTCACGCCACGCTTTCGCCCTCCAGCGTGAGCAACTCCTGAGCGATCAGGGCTACGGGGTTAGCGAGGCCTCCGCCGCGCCGGCCAGAGCGCTACAGCGACGCTTCCAAGGACCAGCGCCATTCCAAGGAGGGCCAGGAGGCCGGGTTGCTCTGCGAAGAACGCATAGGCGAGGATGGAGGCCCCCACCGGCTCTACCAGCGCGAGTAGCCCCACGACGGCCGCCGGCAGATAGCGCAGCGCGTAGTTGAAGGAGCCATGCCCCAGCAGCGACGGCCCCAACGCCATCAGCGCACACAAGCCGTAGAAGGTCGGACTGAAGCCAAAGAGCGGAGCGCCCCGCAGCGCCGCTACCGTGAGCGTCGTGAGCGCCACCACGGTGTACAGCGGCAACAGATAGGCCAGCCATGACCGCTCCCGCCGCACCACGCGCCCAATCAGCAGGTAGATGCTAACCAGTACCGCCGCGCCTAAAGCCAGCGCATTTCCGATGAGCGGACGCGTGGCCTCGCCACCCAGGTCGCCCCAGCCCAGTAGCAGCGCGCCCACCACGCCGACGCCCACGGCCAGCTGCCGGCGGCGGGCCAGCCGCTCGCCCAGGAGCATGTAGCCCAGCACTGCCAGAATGATCGGGCTGGTGGTTACGAGTACCGTGGCACTGGCTACGGTGGTGTAAAACAGCGACTCGATGAAGGCGACGAAGTGAAGACCCAGCACCACTCCCGCGGCCCCAATCAAGCCCCACTCCCGCTGGGTCAGTTGGCGTATCTCAGCGCCTGCGACGGGCAGCGCTACCGGCAGCAGAAACAACGCCGCCAGCCCAGTACGCCACACCGCGATGGTAAGGGCGGGCGCTTCCCCGGCCCACCGCACCAGGATGGCGCTGAAGGCGAAGCTCGCCACCCCGATCACCAGCGCCGGCACCAGCAGCACCGGACGCTCAGGTGTCGACGAGGCAGGAGCATCAGCCATGCGTTACCGAAGCCGGTCCATAGAACGCACCAGCTCAATGTCTTTTTCGATGCCGCGCCGGGCCAGAAAGAAGAAGATGTAAGCCAGCACCGGTAAGACCATCGCCGTGAGCCGGCCCCATTCCATCTCGTCCGCCGGCCGCACGTCCAGCGCTCCTACCATGAAGAAGCCTCCGTAGACGATGAGCAGGGTGATAACCGCGAGGAGCTGCGCGCCCAGCACCATGCGGCGCTGTCGTGGGCGGTCTTCGTATAGAAAGATGCTCCAGATGGCGACGGCCGCTGCTGCAGCTGCCGCACCGGCCGTTCCGGGAGCAAACCAGGCATAGGCATCAGCAGCCATGCTTTGCCAGATCGCGGGCAGGACGGCCAGCGCAATAAGCGCGAGTGCGCCCAGCGCCAGGTACACGGTTTGAATACGCTGAATCATGAGACGTAGGCAGGCTAAACGGAAAACAGCGAAGGACCGGGCAGACACACTGCTTCTGCCGAAGGTCCTGCTGCGGTCGGTCGGATCAGGCGCTGAGATGGTCACTGACGCGGGTCGCCAAGGCCTCGGCATACTCCATCGTGTTGGCGGTCCCCCCAACGTCGGGCGTGAGGGTGTCTCGCTCGGCGTAGGCTTCTACCACGGCCGTCTCAACGGCCGCAGCGGCCTCCCCTTCCCCAAGGTGGTCCAGCATCATGGAAGCAGTGCGAATCAGCGCTGTGGGGTTGGCCAGTTGCTGCCCGGCGATGTCCGGAGCGCTCCCGTGCACGGCTTCGAACACGGCGTTTTCGTGACCAATGTTGGCTCCCGCCACGACACCAAGACCGCCAACAAGGCCGGCGCACAGATCGCTCAGGATGTCCCCGAACAGGTTGGTGGTTACAATGCAGTCGTAGTCCTGTGGCCTCATCACGAGCTGCATGCACATGTTATCGATGATGCGGTCGTTGAACTCCAGGTCTTCAAACTCGGGGGCGATCTCCCGTCCCACTTGCAGGAACAGCCCGGAACTGCGTTTCAGAATATTCGCCTTGTGTGCCAGCGTCACCTGCTTATGGCCGTGCTTTTGCGCGTATTCAAAGCAGAAACGAATGATACGCTCTGATCCCGTTCGCGTAATGCGGGCGATGGAGTCTGCAATCTGTAGCCGCTCATCAAAGTTTTCGATGCCGGAATACATCCCCTCTGTGTTCTCACGGAAGATGATGAGGTTCACGTCCTTGAAGGGCGTATCAATGCCGGGCAGCGTACGGCAGGGGCGGACGTTAGCAAACAGGTCGAGGCGCTGCCGGAGCTCGACGTTCACGCTCCGGAAGCCCTTGCCTACGGGCGTCGTAATGGGTCCCTTTAGCGCAACGCCGGTGTCTCGGATGGAGTCGAGGACAACGTCGGGCAACGGGTCGCCATAAGCCTCCAACCCCGCTGTGCCTACCCTGTCGTGCCGCTGCCAGTCAAACGAAATACCTGTGGCTTCCAGCACCAGAAGCGTAGCCTCTATCACTTCAGGTCCAATGCCGTCTCCGGGAAGTAGCGTTACGCGATGCGTCATGATGCGGCCGTAGTCAAAAGCAAAAAGAAGTCGAAGCGATCTAAGCGGAGCCGCCGATGGCCCCGTGATCCAGGAGAAAATACATGCCACCGAACAAAAAAAAGTCCTGCCGGGGCAGGACTTCTTGAAATCAAGCAAGATTCACTTGTGGAGGCTCTCGCCTCGCGGGTCGTGAACGCCTCCGTGCCACCACAGATCTTACTCAGGCCTTACTGAAGTGTTATTGTTGCTGCCGAGAAGAGTAGTTAATCCGCAGCGTGTTGGCCTCCCGCAGCTCTTCTTGCACGTCTACCAGGATGCCCATCTCGGCTGTGACGTCGACCCGGAGCGACACAATCAGCCGCGGCTCTTCCTGAAGCTTGCGGTACATGATGTTGCGGATCGTCGGAAACTCCTCCTCTTCCATCAGCGCATCGTCGATCTGCACGCGCGTCTCGCCCAGCTGGTTGCCGGGCAGGCGCAGCGGCCCGATCCAGACGTTGCTGACGAAGCGGCGCTGTTCAATCTTGGTGAGCGCCTCAGCCTGTGGCAACTGCGTGCGCACCTGCACTTCGGTTTCGCGCAGCACCGTCGTTACCATGAAGAAGATCAACAGCATGAAAATGATATCCGGCATGGAGGCGACCGGAATTCCCTTGTCTTCTCCGGAGGTCCGCTTCTTCTGAAATTTCTGATTCATGAATACGTGCTCAGGTAAACGTCATGATAGAGGTGCGAAGCCAGCAGCTGTTAGCCGCGGTCCGGCTCGGCTACAGAGATCTGCGCCGGGAAGGCCTCGCGGATTTCATTATCCTCGTCTTCGCCCAGCTGATTTCGGTAGTGGTCGTAGTCCCGAAACGTTCGTCCGCCCGTGTACTCGCCACTGCGCGCCGCATCGTCCCATATGGCAAAGTAGGCCATCCATACCTCATCCAGCACATCGATATAGCGTTCATATCGCGTGTTACGTTCGGTTTTGATGGATATCACCGCGACGCCGGGCCGCTCGGAGAGGTTCGGGTCTTCGCCAAAGTTGGTCACATGGCGCACCACCTGCTCGCGGACCTGGTTGACGTTGGCCAGTTCGTCGTTCATGAGGAGTTGGCCCTGCGCATTCAGCAGCAGATTAAGCACGTTTCGCTCGCGGACGGGCGGCGGCTCCTGGTCCTCATCGAGCTTGGGCGGCAGGGTCATCCCAATGCCCGTGTCCATGTCGATGGTGGTAACGACAAGGAAGAAGATGAGCAAGAGAAACGCGATGTCCGCCATACCTGCCAGCGGCACCTGTATCTCTTCACGGTCACGTTTTTTATCCAGCAATCCAGCCATGGGTACGGGGGAACAAAAAAGGAACGGAAGGAGGAAGAGTGACGGCCGGCGTTACCGCATGCCAAAGAAGCCACGCATGCCAGTCACGAACATGGCCAACAGGGCCAGCCCGAGCATCACGAGCATCGTAACGATGCCCGCCTGGGTCCAGGTCTCCATCGTAACCCCCAGGATGCCGAGGATAACAACGGGCGAGATGACGATGAGGCCCGCTACGGGATTGATTTTACCGTAGGTGGCATTGCGGGCGCCAAAGATCAAGACGGTGACGATGGTCAGGCCCAGGATAATCAGCAGGGCCCAGATTCCAATTTCAGCGAAGGTCATAGGAGCGGGGCAGAGCAAGAGGGTTAAAACGGCGCGGGGCAGTAGGCGTATGGCGCGGGGCCGCACGTCCTGGGGGCACCCGCGTAGCCAGAGGGCCACGCGGGAGCGCGTTTACTCGGTGTCGTCTGACGTGCCAGCCGGAGCCGACTCTTCCACTACAGGCTGACCAGACTCCATCAGGACGAGGGAGTCGATAAGCTCGATGGTGGCCTCCTCCATCTCCGTCACAATCCGGTCGATTTTCGACACGGCGTAGTTGTAGAAGACCTGAAGCACCACACCGGTAATCAGACCGAAGAGGGTGGTCAGCAGGGCGACCTTAATACCACCGGCCACAAGGCTGGGTGAGATGTCGCCAGCGGCCTCAATGGCGTCGAAGGCGAGCACCATTCCAACCACCGTCCCAAGGAAGCCGAGCATCGGGGCAATCGTGATGAACAGGGAGAGCCACACCATGCCGCGCTCCAGAAAGCTCATTTCAACCGACCCATACGAGACGACGGCTTTCTCTACCGCATCAATGCCTTCATCGGCGCGGAGCAGCCCGGCTTGAAAGACGGACGCCACAGGGCCACGGGTGCGAGCGCAGACATCTTCTGCCGCCTGCACGCCGCCTTCGTCCAGCGCCTTCTTCACCTCAAGGATGAACTTACGCGTGTTGATGTCGGCACGGTTCAGGGTGATGATGCGCTCGAAGGCAATCGCCAGGCCCACGAGAAAGCAGACCATCACGGGCCACATAAATTCGCCGCCCTGATTGTAGTAGTTCACGAGCATGTTGATGGTGCCTTCGTCTGCTGCCTGGGGCAGCAACAAAAAGAAACTCGAAGAGGTCATAGATCAGTGCCTGTTGGGCAAACAGAGGATTGGTGGACGATCGGAAATGCGTAACTGCTGCGTCGCGCCAAGGCGGCGCCTCCTGCAGCGGGAGATCTTGTGGCGGGGTGCATGTGCTTTCCGCACGAACCGATTTTACCTATTCTGATTTCGAATGTCAAACATTCTGTCAATTTGATGCGGCTACTCGGTTCCTTGGTGCGCAAGCGGCGGATCTTGCCTGAGGTGCACGGAGCCGAGGGCCGCGTACACCAGCGTCACATGAGAGAAGACAACGGCTGTGGTTCAAAGTTGCTGTGCATGAATGCATGCGACCCATTAAGGTTTTGTGAACCAGAAGGCCCACCAGGCTTGGGGGGGACGTCAGGTTCAGGAGGCCGCTCAGTAGGACGCCGCCATCCGCTCAGAGTCAGGCCACACGTTCATCGCCTGCCGGACCACAGGATCGGCTTGTGCCTGTACCGTCGCGAACGTCCGCTGCCCGTACAGCCGACGCGCCAGCTCAGCCTTCAGCTGCTCCGTCAGCAGGTACCGATGCACCTGTAGCTGAGCCTGCGGCGCGGCTACGGATGGAGGCGCTGACGACTCCTTAACCGGACCGCTGGCTTCCACTCGGGCGCTGTCGAGCGCAGGGTCCTCCGCAATGCCACCATCCAAGAGGCCTCGGGCGGCGAGGGTATCCGTAAAGGCCGCAAATGTGGCGTCGCTGACACGGAAATCCTGCAGAAAGCCGTCTTCATCGCCAGCCCAGCGGTCGAGCAGCACGGCCCCGTCCGCATCAAACCACGCACGGGCGAAGGTGCGAACGAGGTCCTGCGTAACGATGGCGCGCACCAGTGGCGCCTCGGGCGTGGTGCCCACCAGGTGATCGGGCAGGATTCCCCCACCACCGTAAACGGTCCGCCCGGCCCGCGTGGTGAACGTAACCGAGTCGGGCACTTCATCCTCTATGGCGTCTTCTGCCGGCAGTGGCCCTTCGGCGGTTGTGTTAACCTCGCGGTGATAGTAGTCGTAGCGGTCCACGCCATCGTAGGGCATCTGGATCAGCCGGCCCGACGGGGTGTGGTAGCGCGCAATCGTAACGCGGAGGGCGCTTCCATCCTGCAGCCCAAACTGCTGCTGCACCAGGCCCTTCCCGAACGTCCGCTCGCCCACGATGAGGCCGCGGTCGTGATCCTGTAATGCCCCGGCCAGGATCTCGGAGGCCGACGCTGAGCGGTCGTTCACCAGCACAATAATGGGATCCTGTTCGAACATGCCACCGCCGTTTGCCCGGTGGGACCGGTTATACTCTGAGTGGCGACTTTCCTCCCGCACAATTAGGCGATTGGAGGGCAAGAACTCATCCGCGATGCGCACGGCCATATGCATGAAGCCACCGGCGTTATCGCGAAGGTCCAACACCAGCCGCTGCATGCCCTGCTCTCGCAACGCCTTAAGGGCTTCCGAGAACTCGTGGTAGGTGGTGCGCGCAAACCGGTTGAGCTTAATAAAGCCTGTCTGGTGATCCAGCATGAAGGCCGTATCTAACGAACGAAGCGGGATCCGGTCGCGCGTGATGACGGTGGCCTGGCGCTCGCCGGTGTGCGGGCGATAGAAGTCTACGGCCACCGTCGATCCCTGCGGGCCCTTCAGCAACCGCTGTACCTGCCGATGCCGTAACCCGATGGCCGTGGAGTCATCGATTTGCAAGATCCGATCGCCCGCCCGGAGCCCGGCTTCTGCGCTCGGCCCCCCGGGCATCACGCTTTGCACGGCGAGGGTATCCTGCCCATCCGGTCCCTCGATCAGCTCATACGACACCCCGATCCCATCAAAACGCCCTTCGAAGCTCTCCTCCACCCGCTCCATACGCTGGGCCGAGATGTACACCGAGTGGGGATCCAGCGGCCCCAGGAGGCCCTCCACGCCGCTGTCAATCAGCCGCGTACTGTCAACCGGGTCCACATAGTACGCCGCAATCGTCTCGAATGACGTCTTCAGGAGGTGCAGGCGCTCCGATTGCTCTTCCGACGGCCCTTCGCCTTGCAGGTATTGCCCCGCGGTGATACCAAGTAGCAGCACCAGAACGGCGCTAAGAAAAAGCGTTAGGAGGCGCTGCATAGACCGCAGACGGGCGTTGGATATGAAGAGCGGCGTGCTAAGAATTGGTTAACGTACGGTAGAACAGACCGTCCGTGGGCGTGATCCCCGGTGTGCGACACCGGCAGCAACGAAACCGCGACGAACGGCCGGTTTAATGGCGCGTACATGGCCTGCCGTTGTATCGTGCGCCCGTGCGCACTTCCCGACCATTCCGCTTGGATGACGACCTGCCGCGCTTATGACCAACAAAGCCATCGCCTCTGTTTTCAAGGAAACCGCCGACCTCATTGAGCTCACCGGGGGCAACGCGTTCCGCGCGCGCGCTTTCAGCCGGGCCGCCCGCACCATTGAGCGGATGGAGGACGCCATCGCGGACCTGCACGCCAGCGACGAACTGACGGCGGTCGATGGCATTGGGGACGGACTCGCCGCGCAGATTGATGAGTTGCTGACGACCGGCTCCTTTACCGATCACGAAGAGCTGCAGGCCGCACTGCCTCCCGGGCTGCCGGATGTGATGCAGGTGAAAGGCCTCGGCGCCAAGAAGGTGCGGCGGCTTTGGCAGGAGCTCGACATCACCTCGTTGGATGAGCTTGAACAGGCCGCCCGCGCCGGGGCCATCGCCTCGCTCAGCGGGTTTGGGAAGAAGACCCAGCAGAACATCATTGAAAACGTACAGCAACTACGGGCCTACCAGCAGCGCCGGCGCTACGCCGACGCCCACACGCAGGCTGCCCCTGTGCTGGCTGCCCTGCGCGAGGCTGACGCTGTTGCCCGCGCGGAGCTTAGCGGCCCCGTCCGCCGACAGATGAGCACCGTCGACCGCGTCGATCTGCTGCTGCAGCTCACCCCCGGCGCCAACCTCGCGGACCTCCTCAGCACGGCCGGCCTGGAAGACGTGGCACCCACTGACGCCGGCGCCACCGGCACCCTGCCCGATGGCTTGCCGGTTCATGTGACCACCACTTCGCCGGAGCGGTTTGGCACCGCTTGGTGGGCGCAGACCGGCCCGGATGCGCACATAGCGGCCTTTACGGAAGCGCACGGTGCACCCGGCGATCAGAGTGATGAAGAGGCCGTCTACAGCATGGCCGGTCTGGCTCCGGTCCCCCCCGAACTACGCGATGACGCCTACTGGCTGGAGGCCGCCGCCGACGGTGCATTGCCTACCCTCATCACGCTGGAGGACCTCCGGGGCACACTACACAACCATTCCACCTACAGCGATGGCGCCCACACGCTGCAAGAGATGGCCGAGGCTGCTCGCAGCCGTGGCTATCAGTACTTCGGCATCTGCGACCACAGCCGGTCCCTGAACGTGGCCAATGGGCTGTCCATCGATGAGGTGAAGCGGCAGCAGGAAGAAATTCGCCAGCTCAATGCCACATTTGCACAGGCAGGCGATCCGCCGTTTCGGATTTTCAGTGGGATGGAGAGCGACATCCTGAAGGATGGCAGCCTCGACTACCCGGAGGAGGTGCTGGCCTCGTTTGACTTCGTTGTGGCCAGCGTGCATTCCGGTTTCAACATGACCGAAGCGGAGGCTACCGAACGCGTGGTGACGGCGGTGGCCAACCCCTACACTACAATTCTGGGCCACCCCACGGGCCGCTTGCTGCTGCGGCGCGAAGGGTATCCGCTGAACCACGAGCGCGTCATTGAAGCCTGTGCCGCGCACGGGGTCGCCCTGGAGCTGAACGCCAACCCGTACCGGCTGGATGTCGACTGGCGCTGGATCCGGCAGGCTACCGAAGCCGGTGTGCTCATTTCCATCAACCCGGATGCACATTCCACCCAACAGCTGGACGTGATGCGCTGGGGCGTGGCCGCGGCTCGCAAAGGCGGGCTGACGGCCGCCCAGTGCCTGAACGCCAAGAGCCTGGAAAATTTTGCTGCCTGGCTTGACGCCCGCTCGTCCGTTGCCTCCGCCTGAGGCACCGCTCCTCCCGCCACCAACCGTCCCCTGCTGTGCCCCCTTCCATGCGTCGTACGCTGCTGGGTCTTGCCGCGACGCTGGGCCTCCTGCTGGTAGTCGGGGGCCTGCTCTGCTACCTGGCGTATGGCACGAACGACCCTCCGCCCCCCACAGCGCCAATTGCGGGCCTGTCGGCGGAGGCCACGATCGCATGGCACGCGAATGGGGCGGTGACCATTGAGGCCGCAGCCGAACCCGACGCCTACGCGGCCCTCGGCTTTGTGCACGGCCGGCGGCATGCGTGGACGGTGACGCTGTGGCGGCAAGCGGCGCTTGGCGCGCTCGGCACCTGGTTTGGGGAGGGCCTCTTGCCGGCCGACCGACAGGCCCACCGCCTTCAGTTGGCCGCCGGCGCCCGGGAAGCCTACGACATGCTCCCGCCCGATGCGCAGGCCCTCCTCCAGGCCTACGCCGATGGCATGAACGCGGCCTTTAACGCCCGCGGGGTGCGCATGGACGATGCCCTGACGCTGCTGCGCCTCGAACCCGAGCCATGGGAGGCCTGGCATCCGCTGGCACTGGAACGCCTCTTTGCCTGGCTGAGCACCCGGCCGCTCACCGCCGCCGATATTCCCCAGCCCACACCAGCCGCGCGTCCCGCGGTGCTCGCGGATATCGCGCAGTCGCTTCCGCTCCCCCCGGTCGTGCCCACTGCATTCGATACGCTGCGGACCGATGATGCTCTCCTGCGGCGCTTTCTGGAGCTGCACGGCTTCGACCGCGGCGTGGCCTGGGCCGGGCAGGATGTCAGCGGCCGGCAGTTGGTGGTGCAACAGCCGTTTGGCACCTCGGCGCTGCCGCTGATTCAGTCGGTCGCGCTCACCGGGGCAGCGGTGGCCGAGCCGCAGCAGCGGGCTACCATCCCGGGCACGCTGCTGGCGCCTGCTGGCGAGGACGCCACGCAGGCCTGGGCGCTACTGCTCCATAGCCCCGCCACCCTCGCCTGGCACCGCGCCGACACGACGCAGGCGACGCCGTTTCCGGCCAGCACGCACCATGCCCGGGCCATCCTCCGCGACGCACCCGATGTGCTGCTGACCACCCAGCAGACACCAGACGGGGCGTCGTTTATCGGCACGCCCTCGGCGGCCGCCGATTCCATGCTGACACTGCAATGGACGGGGCTGACCACCGGCACCGACCTGCTGGCGCATCGGAGCCTGGCCCGAGGCACCCCAGAGCCTTTCACCCTTTTCTCCGGCGATGGCCTTCGCCTCCCTGCTGATGGCACCTCAGAGGTCCTTGGCACACCGGCGGTGTCGGTTTCAGCCGCCGGAGGCCGGCTCGTCAGCAACCATCCGTGGGCGGCTACGCGAGGCCTCCGCCTGGATGAGGTATGGGCCGGAGAGCCGGACATCTCTTCGGTGGTTGAGGGGTGGCACGAAGACCACTACAGCCCCTGGGCCGCCCGCTGGCTGCAACCGATGCTCTTTGCCGTGGACCAGGCCTTCCCCACCGATCCGCTGGTGCTGCGCGCGCTCGTGTACCTGCGCAACTGGGACTACCGGTTCGACCGCAGCAGCATTGGCGCGAGCATCGTTGACCGATGGGCTGCGGCCTACCACGAGACGCCGCCCCTGGCCGATGATCGCCCCGCTCCCCCCTGGATTGCTACGGCGCCCCCGGAGGCCGCGCTGGCGGCTTTGCGCGAGAGCCTGACCGCGCTGGAAGAAACCTTCGGCGCTGACCTCAGCCGGTGGCGCTGGGAGCGCGTGCAGCAAAGCGCGCTGCGCTACCCGGTCTGGTCAGCCCAGGAACTGCTCTCCACTACCCGCCTGCGGGCAGCCGAGCGGTTTGCATCGCACGAGCGCCCCGGCCGCGGCCACATCTCTACCCGCTCTGGCGGCGAGAGCCGGCTCTTGCGAGCGCCAGCGGCCCCTGCCGTGTGGGAAGCCTGGGCCGGGCCACGCCTGGGTCAGTCGCTACAGATCCGACAGCTTGACCCGCGCGCCGATCGCTTCCTGGAACGCTATATGCAGCCGGACGCGTCCCCGCCTCTCCAGCCCGTGCATTCCGGGGACGCCCCCACACACACCACGCGCCTCGTTCCCACCGGTGAGTAGACTTGGGCTACGCTTTCTTGAGGGGCGATGTCCCATGCGACGTTATGTTTGCGCGCTCTAAGTGTCTATGGAACGAGACTCTTTTGCTACAACCCCCTTGAGTACCGCAATGACGCTACGGTTTGCCTGCATCAACACCTACCTGACCGACAATCTGGATACCATCCAGACCCCCGAGGACCTGGCCGCGGCGCTGCATCTGCCGCTTCACGCGCTGGAAGAGATCGTATGGCAGGGCGCGGAGCGGTCGGTGGCGGATTACATTGCGGCGGTCCGCGTACGGCAGCTGCAGCACTACCTGCAAACCACGGAGGTCTCCATCGATGCAGCGGGCTTTCTGGTGGGCTTCCATACCGAAGCGGAGGCGGTAGCCGCCTACCGAAAAGCCACCGGCCTTCAACCCGCCCGCCGCCAGCGCATCCGCCAAGCATCTCGGGCGCCGGTCACCGCGTAGGGCATACGTAGACGGCACTCGTCGTGGGGTAGCCCGTGGACTGTTAAACGGTTACGCGCCTCACCCATCGCTGCGCAATGAAGCGTCCCAGCGCAATGCCTGCCTCGCGCTTAAACTGCCGGCGGAGGGTGTGGTCGTTCACCGCCATGAGCGCGGCGACGTCCGCCGGCCCTTCAATCGACGGGTGACTGGCTCTGCTTTTAACAACCTGGCCTAACGTGTGCTCTGTCGTACAGCTCAATCGCGTCTCCCGTGTCGTCCGAGCGAAGCGTGGTAATCCAGTTCTCAGTCACGCGCATGAGACGCTGTCCGGGTTTCAGTTGTAGCGTACAGACTGGGCCATCTGATCGCAGGAGCATCCAGATCTCACCGCTGAGACGTGGTGTCCGCCGCACCCACACGCCTTGCGTCGCATCAGCACGGATGCCCATCGCTCTGGGGAACGTCTCGGGGAACTCCAGCTCTCGGCGGGCCTCCCTTTCTACCTCAGCAAATACATTCTCCTGACCGAAGAACGTCTGGCCCTCCGGAAACTGTTGCTCAAACCACCACTCCTGGTGCTCGGCAGTCAGCGCGTGTTTGTTGGCTGGCAAAGGTAGGCTGCCGACTGTGGAACCGTTCATATCAAACAAATCGAGTCCTGTAGATTCCCCATCCCAGGTGGCGAGCCGACCATCTGCAAGCAGAGCCCACGGCGTAGCAGGCGCAAAAGGAAGGGGCACGCTCAGGCTGGGCCCGCGAGACGGAGCGATCCGTTGCTCCGGACGGCCGGACAACGAGAGGATTTCGGACGTCGCCTCATCCGTCAGATGATAGAGCGTAATCTCCTCCGAGCCGAAGTCTTGCCCCTGGAAAACCATTTCTCCACCAGCTGACTGGAGTTGGATGACGAAGGTAGCGTCTCGAATCGTGTGACTGGACAGCAGATTGCCATCGACGGTAAACTCATATATGCGCGAAGCACCAGGCCGCATATCGGAGATGAACAACCCGCTGGATGCCCACGCCGCTGACCGCGCAGCTTCAAACTCCCCTGGTCCCTCTCCCTTATCGCCCCAGAATTCGTAGGATGAGGGACTAAAAAGATGGACGACGGGCGCGTTAAATGTGACGGCAGCAACAAGTGTGTCATTGACTAAAACGACGTCTTGCACGCCGTACAGCAGCCCATCACCGTCCCATACGTGTGTTGGCCCCACATCCGACAGGTGAAAATCAAGTGGCTCGGGTACCTGAGCGAACGCCGTATTCAATCCTATCAAACATAAAAATATGAAAACATATGTTTTTAGACTCATGTGCACATTGTTACTGAAAAAATAAAAAGACAATTAAGATAATACAATTTAATTTACTCCCTCAATAAGATTATCAAGAATCTTTTCTTATCAATTTTGAGCAGAAGCATACCTATCCGTCCGAGTCACGATGCGCCCAACGGTAACCCGTCATGGCCTGCCCCGTGATTCGCTTAAATGTGCGGGCCCCCGTGACTTCGCCCGGGAAGCCCACCAGGTAGCAGATTTCGTAGTGCCGCAGGTCCGTTTCCTGCAGAAGCTGCTGCGCCCGCGCCACGCGCCGCTCGGCAATGAAGCGCCCAAGACTCATGCCTGTCTCCTGCCGAAAACGGCGCCGGAGTGTGTGGTAGCTCATCTCCATGAG